>NZ_JBZXJM010000003.1:0-72795 GCF_058725725.1 Buchananella sp. 103232
ATGTGTAACCTACTTCGACGTTGAAGCCGATATTGGCAAGTCGCCCGTGACAACGAGTCTCTTGGGACCCATAGACGTTTTTCGTGCGCCGCTTCAGCCGCAGCACCGGCCGTGGCCGCCTGCGCGGCTGCGTCACCGCCCGCGCCGCCCGGGCCCTCGGCGCCCCCCAGGTCCTCGGGGGCCGCCTGCGCCGGCGGTGCGCTCTCGCCAAACCACTCCAGCAGCGCCGCGAAGGAGCGCGGGCCGGCGCCGTTGACCAGGGCGGTAACCACCTCGTCCAGGTCGGCGGGCACGTCGTCCACCAGCGTGCTCGGCGCGGTGTAGAGGCCACCTGCGCGCGGCGCACGCACAAATCCCTGCCCGGTGCCCGGCCAACGCCTGGTCAGGCACAGGTAGGCCACCTCGGCCAGGGCGCGCACGTCGGCTGCCTGCCTGGCGGCGGCGTCGTCGAACTCCACGCCCGTCGCGGCGGCGCGCACCTCCATCCCGCCGATCCGCAACTCGCCCTCAGAAACGTAGATATCGCGCGGAGAGAGGGTGCCGTGGCCGACGCCCACCTCGGCCGCCTGGTGCATCGCGCCCGCCGCCTTGATCACCAGTTCGCGCACCTCCTGCGGCGCCAACGTCTGCGTGGCGAGCGTGCGGGCCAGGGACGGAGACAGGGCCGGTTCGGTGACCAGGAAGCCCTCGGCGGCGTCCGCCTCGTAGACGCGCAGGAACGACGGGCCGGTCAGCGCGGTGGCGCGCGTTGCTGCCGCCACGATCGCGTCTGTGCGTGCGGCGACGGTGTGGGCGTATAAGTCGATCACGGCCCCGCCCACGCTGATCCAGGGCGACCCCTCCGGGCTGTTCCAGAACCCGGCCACCGTGGCAACGGCCTCCCCCGGGCAGTCTGAGGCGAGCGCCGCGCCGGCACCGGCCGGTCCGGCCCAGGTGGTTTCTGCGGCGATCGTGGACCCGGGCGGGGACGGGGACGAGCACCCCGAGCTGGTGGCCAACCTGTTCGACGGCGACGAGAAGAGCGAATGGTATTCGCGCTTCTACCAAACCTCCCAGTTCGGTGGCCTGAAGCAGGGCTTTGGTATCGAGCTGAAGCTGGCCGAGCCGCGCAAGATCTCCGCCGTTTCCGCTACGTGCAATAGCGAGGGCGGCCTGGTGCAGGTGCTGGTGGGCGGCCAGACCCCGGCGGATGCCAAGCAGCTGGCGCAGGGGCCGATGAAGCAGAAGATGGACTTCACGTTCGAGCCCACGGAGGCGTCGTCGGTGGTGATCTGGATCAGCGAGCTGCCCACGTCGTTGGCGGACGGCAAGCTGCGCGCCGAGATCAGCGAAATCGTGATCCGCTAGGCGGGAACAGGCTGGAGCGCTCCTGCGTTAGTAGGGGCGAGGAAAGGAAGAAATTGTGACTGTGCACGACGTTGTCATCGTGGGCTCCGGCCCGGCCGGCTACACCGCCGCCATTTACACGGCCCGCGCCGGCCTGAAGCCGATCGTTTTCGCCGGCTCCCTGGCCGCCGGTGGTGCCCTGATGAACACCACCGAGGTGGAGAACTACCCGGGCTTCCCGGCCGGCATCGACGGCCCGGACCTGATGGAGGCCATGCGGGAGCAGGCGGAGAAGTTCGGGGCGGACATCCGCTACGAGGACGTCACCGGGGTGCAGCTGGATGGCCCGGTAAAGACCGTAGTCAGCGAGGGCGGCGAGAGCCTGCAGGCGCGCGCGGTCATCCTGGCCACCGGCTCTGCCCACCGCAAGCTAGGCGTGCCCGGTGAGGAGGAGTTCTCCGGTCGCGGCGTGAGCTACTGCGCCACCTGCGATGGCTTCTTCTTCCGCGACCAGCACATCGTGGTGGTGGGCGGCGGCGACTCCGCCCTGGAGGAGGCCATGTTCCTCACCCGTTTCGCCTCCAAGGTGACGCTGGTGCACCGCCGCGGCGAGCTGCGCGCCTCCAAGATCATGCAGGAGCGCGCCCTGGCGAACGAGAAGATCGAATTCGCGTGGCACTCCACGGTGGCGGAGGTGCGCGGCGAAGCCGGCGGCTCCATGACCGGCCTGGTGTTGAACGACGTTCGCACCGGCGAGCAGCGCGAGCTGGCGGCCGGCGCGATGTTCGTGGCGATCGGCCATGACCCGCGCGTGGAGCTGGTTGCCGGCCAGGTGGAGCTGGACGGCGAGGGCTACATCAAGGTGGCCGACCCCTCCACCCGCACCAACCTGGCCGGCGTGTTCGCGTGCGGTGACGTGGTGGACCACTCCTACCGCCAGGCGATCACGGCGGCCGGCACGGGCTGCCGCGCCGCCCTGGATGCCGAGCGTTACCTGGCCGCGCTGGAGGGCTGAGCGGTGGCGAGCGGAGCCATTCACGTGGACGACGCCACCTTCAAGAAGGTGGTGCTGGACTCCCCGGTGCCGGTGCTGGTGGACTTCTGTGCCAAGTGGTGCGCGCCGTGCCGCCAGATGGGCCCGATCGTGGACGAGCTGGCCGGCCAGTTTGAGGGCCGCGCCCGCGTGGTGAAGGTGAACGTGGACGACGCCGCGCGCACTGCCAGCAAGTACGGCATCCGCTCTATCCCCACCTTTGGGGTGTTCTGGCAGGGCGAGCTGGTCTCCACGCTGGTGGGGGCGCGCCCGAAGCCGGAGCTGGTCAAGGCGCTGGAGCGCGTGGGCGCGTAGAGACTTGCAGGCCAGGTGCGCGGACAGGTAGCCGCGCCCGCGTCCAAAACAAGCCGCCGGGAGGGGCGCACGTGACACGCCCTAAAGGCGGCAGGCGGTGGCGGCGGGGTGGCGGCGGGTGCCCCCGAGCGTACAAGCGTGCGGTCGGGGTACATCCGACCGACCGGTGCCATGGCACCAAGCGGTCGTATGTACCCCGGTGCAACATTTGCGAGCTTGGGGACCGCCCGGGCACACCCGGGTTCGCGGCAATTGGAGTCGACGCCGCCCCCGGCGCTATCCCGAGTCCAGGTCCCACCCAGGTCGCCCATTGACGCGCCGCGTTTACACCCACAATTGGAAAGGACCGCTCATTTGCATCTCGCCCACAAACGCAGCTCCTCAACCACGATGCGAGCGAGTCTCAATAGGCGTTCTGCCTTAGCAGATTCACAGACTTTTATGGGGACACGACACTATCATGGCGCAAACAAACCCCAAGTATTACAACCAATACAGTCTAATAGACCCTTGACCGCTTGACAAGCGCTTCACCTAGCGCTAGCGTGGCTTACATCACGTTCGCTACATGGATGGGAGCACGCCATGAGGGCTCTTCGAAGAGTCGCCCCCCTTGCGGTGATATCACTACTTTTATTGGGTGCGAACACAGCTTTCGCCAAACCGCCCACGCTCTCGCCTGAGGAGCCACCACGAGAAAACGTTGAAGCTGACAAGAACTCGGAAATTGACAGCGTTCACGCAGTCGACCAGTATGGATTCCGCGCCTATCACGGCGAGCCAAGTCCCGAGCTTGCCAGGCTGTCCGACGAAATCTCTGAGTGGATCGCGGAACACGAAACCACGTACGCCGGATCCGCGTTCCTTGCCGACTATTCCGGACTTGAAGTTTATCGGAAACATGGAGAGAATACAACCGACAGCCAGTTGAACGATATAATTCAGGCCTCTCACGCAGGTGATCAGGTCAGAATAATTGAGGTCAACCATTCGCTCGCTGAACTTCAGACCGCAATCGAGGAAATGGCGCTGACGTCCGTTAATCGACCTGAAATCCTTAACCTTGGCATCTCGGCCGTCGATAATACGATCCGAGTCGAGCTTGACCCAAAGATGGTCGAGGACGCCGACCTCAATGTCATTGCATCGGACATTCAGGATACGCTTTCCCATCTACAAGAACGCGCCGCAACTCCGATAATCCCGATCGTTAAATACGCCGACCTACCTGTCGGGACAACAGAGGCGACAAGAACCAACGATTCGTCCCCGTTCTACATGGGAGGCCGGATCGTCCCGGTAAATGGTGCACAAACGGCATGCTCGCTCGGTGTCCCAATGACTCTCAATGGCACATTTATGGTGTTGACCGCCGGTCACTGCACCGCACCAAGCTGGAAGAACCCAAACGGCAACTTCGTTGGTTCCGTATATACGACCGCATATAACCCAAACCCTGCACTCTCAAACACTCACCGCTTTGGAGATTGGAAGTTATTGCGTGGCCGAAATTATGCAATGCGAGTCTTTAGCGCCGGGATGCAGTCTTCTGCCTCGCTTCCAATCTCAGGCGGAACTTGGGCGCCGCGCGCGGAGGGAGCCGAGTTGTGTAAATCGGGGGGAACAACGGGTTCACACTGTCGACTGGTTGTTTTGGATACACGACAGATTCAGACACTAGGCACTCACCGCTCAGCGTACACCACTCGCGTTCGATACGATCCGGACCGAAACGGATCCTACGTTTGCGGCGCAACAGCGGGGGGAGACTCCGGTGGCACCTACTACTACGCGGACGGAAACGGAGGCGTTATCGCTTATGGCATCCATCGTGGACGCACTTATAACGGTACATCTCCTCAAACTAACTGCATCTACCATGCAGTTGAGCTTGCTGGCGTCCGAGCTTGGGCTCCAAATATCTGGGTTAACTGACCCATTGGCAGCACCATCGTTGCCGCAGGCGCGTATCGTCGCAATTCGCCGTGATCGAAATCATGCCGACCACTGCAAGCTGGATAACATCTATGCGCGCTTACTGGTTCTTCCAAATGCGGCATAACCTACATTGTGCTCACAACCCAATTTGTGTCCCACTTTCTACGATTGGCGTAGATTGTCAATATCTACGCCAATCGCAGATTTTTACTGTATTCCACGCCGACACATTTGATTCAAACCGGCCGTGCACCAACACGGAAACCAAAGTCCTTGCTCTCTTTTTGTTCACCATTTAGATAATGTCATTCGCCTACGTGTCAAAGTCTAACGCGTCGGCTGCTCGCTCGTTCACGTCCGCACTCACAGTCCTGGAGGACTATTGAGCTTGTTCAAAAAGCTTGTAAGCGCCGCCATGTTGGGAGTAGGGCTGTCCCTGGCACTGAGTTCCTGCGGTGGCGCGAGCGTCCCGAATGGAACTGCACCGCCGTCTATCTCCGATCAGGGCATGTGTGCTCGGTTCGGTGCCCGCGAAGACGTCACTGCGCCGGCACCGAGTCTGGAGTCTGACGGTTACTCCTTGCCGTCGGCCAGGGGTGTGCAGTGGCTAGTCAACGGCCACCCGAAGAACGCCGGTTTTCATCCGCTGCAGACGGAAAAGGAACGCCGCCGCCTGGTTGTTTCTGCAGTGAGCACGGACAAGAACACCTACTGCGTTTCAGGCGCCACGTCGTGGGTGCTCCGCGCACGGACGCACGTCGATGCCAGCGCGAGCGCCAGAAACTCATTCAGCTGGGGACCCGACCGCAAGATGGGCGAGGGGTGGACGGGCCCGATGTCGCCGGGTGGAGACTTCGACTCCAATGGGTCTAAGGACATTCTTCGAATAACTCCTAAGGGGGTGCTCGTCGCCTACTTGACCGTCGGCGAGTCTCGGCTCCAGTGGCCAGCCAGGGAGTTGGAGGGTGGTTGGCAAGGTACCCGGATTTTGGCCGGTGGCGTTGACCTGACCGGAGATGACCACCCGGACGTGCTGGCGCTGCAAGAAAACGGCTCGTTGCTGTTTGCCGCTGGTGACGGCGCCGGCGGATTGGCAACAAAGCCCGCGCCCTTGGCGGGGGAATGGGGCACAGCCAAGCTTTTCACCGTCGGCCCGGACCCCGCCCCGCTAGAGGGGGAAGGGGCTCCCCGCAAGACGGCGCGGGTACTCTTCGCAGGCGACGACGGGCGGGTATTCGCCCGCCAGGTCCAGCCAAACACCGAGTTCGCTGCCGCGCAGGAAGTGGGGACCCTGGACATAGGTGTGCGCGCAATCTACGGCCAGGACGACTGGAACCACGACGGCACCGCTGATCTGCTCGCGCTCACCGATGATGGTCGGCTGATGCTGTATCCCGGGGAAGGCGCAGGTTTTTCCGAGCCGGTGTTCGTGAGCGACGGATGGGAAAGCACCAAGAGTCTCATTCCCATGGCCGGCCCGAACGAGAACATTCTGTGGACGCAGGACTCCACTGATGTCGTTTGGCGGCGGTCCAACACACAGAGCGGACACATCCCAACGGGCGGAGACTTTGACACCTCCCTTGGCTACAACCTGAGCGGTGCGCGGTTCCTGGCGGAGTTCAACTACGCCTACTCTCACCGGGAGAAAGACCTGGGGCACGAAGTCAACCCGGACGGCACTCCGATAATCAAGGTGGAGGGCCTGGAAGGCGGCAAGCCGATTTTCCACCCCCTGGCGCACGCTCGGTTCGTGTTAGGCAACTGCGAGAATTCCATCTCCACCTTCGATGATGAGCGCAGGAAGGAGTATGTGCGCCGCGCCGTCGCCACCGGCGAGCTCATGCTCTCCAAGGCAATCGTGCATGAGGACGAACTGTGGTTCCCCTACTCGTTCGACTACGAGGCCATGCACCACTCGGAGAACACGTTGCCCAACCCGTGGTTTTCCTCTATGGCGCAGGGATACGCCCTGGCCGCTTTCGTGCGCCTGGAGCAGGTCACCGGGGACTGGAAGTGGCGCGCAGCTGCCGATCAGGTGCTGGCCGGCTACTACGCCCGCCCGGGAGACCCCTACTGGTTCGCCCAGGTCGACCCCGACGGCTACCTGTGGCTGGAGGAGTACCCCGGCTCCACCTTCCAAACCAAGGTCATCAACGGCCACCTTTTCTCCGTTGACGGACTGAGCTACTACTGGCTCCACACCCACAACGAGGAGGTCAACCTGTTGGCCGACGGGGCGATCACCGCAGTGGAGGCGGGCTTCAACGATTTCCGGGTGCCCGGCAATCCTTCTGCCTACTGTGCGGGGCTGTTCTGTTGGGCGCAACAGTTCAGGCCGATGGACTACCACAAGATCGTCTCCAATCAACTGCGCGACCTCACCCGCCTGACCGGCCAAACCCGCTTCACCGAGCTGGCGGACACGCTTAAGCAGGACGCATGGGAAGAGTAGGGCCCCGGCAGCCCTGGGCGTAACATTGGGCAGGTGCCCGCTACCGGCGGGACCGTCGCGCCGCCTTGCCGGACGCGGCGGGTACGGAAAGGCTTGGCTATGACTGACAGCACCACGCGGCGCGGAACGCGGCTGGACCCCTGGATCGATTCGTATGCGCAGCGGGCTGGTGGCCTGCGCTCCTCCGAGATCCGAGCCCTCTTCGCCGTCGCCTCCCGCCCCGAGGTGGTCTCCCTGGCCGGTGGCATGCCCAACATCGCCGGCCTGCCGATGGAGGCGCTGGCTGACACGATCGCCAAGCTGACCTACGAGCGCGGTACCACCGCCCTGCAGTACGGCTCCGGCCAGGGCGACCCGCTGCTGCGCGAGGGCATCGTGGAGGTGATGAAGCACGAGGCGATCCGGGAGGACCCGGACGACGTCGTGGTCACCACCGGTAGCCAGCAGGCCCTGGACCTGGTCACCGAGATCTTCATCGATCCGGGCGACGTGATCCTGGCAGAGGCGCCGTCCTACGTGGGCGCGCTGGGCGTGTTTCGCGCCTACCAGGCCGACGTCGTCCACGTCCCCATGGACGACGAGGGCCTGATCCCGGCCGCCCTAGAGGAAACCATCAAGGACGTGAAGAAGTCCGGTCGGCGCATCAAGTTCCTCTACACGATCCCGAATTACCACAACCCGGCCGGCGTGACGCTCTCTGAGGAGCGCCGCCCGCAGATCGTGGAGATCTGCCAGCGCCACCGCATCCTCATCCTGGAGGACAACCCTTACGGCCTGCTGGGTTTTGACGGCAAGACGCAAACGGCCATGAAGTCAATGGCCCCGGACGACGTCGTCTACCTGGGCTCGTTTTCTAAGATGTTCGCCCCCGGGTTCCGGGTGGGCTGGGCGGCCGCTCCCCCGGCGGTGCGCGACAAGTTGATCCTGGCCTCCGAGGCGGCCATCTTGTGCCCGGGCAACTTTGGGCAGATGACGATCGCGGCCTACCTGCGTGACTTCGACTGGTTTGGGCAGATCGTGGAGTACCGCGACATGTACCGCTCGCGCCGCGACGCCCTGCTGGGGGCGCTGGAGGAGTACCTGCCGGAGGCGAAGTGGACGGTCCCGGCCGGCGGCTTCTACTCCTGGGTCAAGCTGCCGGAGGGCCTGGACGCGCGCGCCATGCTGCCGCGCGCCATCACCTCCCTGGTGGCCTACGTCAGCGGTACCGCGTTCTACAGCGACGGGCAGGGCAGCGACCACATTCGCCTGTCCTACTGCTACCCGAACGAGGCCACGATCCGCGAGGGCGTGCGCCGCCTTTCCGGCGTGATCAAGGCCGAATACGAGCTGGTGCGTCTGTTCGGCACGAACGTGCGCGAGGACGGCCCGGACGACGTCAATTCGATCCGGGCCGCTGCGGAGCGTTACGCCTCCACGGCCCCGCAGGGCAAGGCCCCGTCCCCGGACCAGGTTTAAGCGTTAGCCCACCGGCGAAGCAGACAGGAGAGAGCAATGAAGGTCACGATCATCTGCGGCGGTCTTACTCACGAACGCGATGTCTCCCTGCGCTCCGGGCGCCGGGTGGCCGAATCCCTGCGGCACTTGGGTCACGACGTGGCGGTGCTGGACGTGACCTCCGAGCTGATCGCGCAGCTGGAGCAAAGCCAACCGGACGTGGTGTGGCCGCTGGTGCACGGCAGCGTGGGCGAGGACGGCTCGCTGCAGGCCGTGCTGGACCTGATGGGCCTGCCCTACGTGGGCACGGGCGCGGCCGGGGCGATGCTGACCATCTACAAGCCGAGCGCGAAGGAGCTGGTGCGCCGCGCCGGCATCCACACGCCGCCGGCGGTCTCGCTGCCGCGCGTGCTGTTCCAGCAGTTGGGTGCCGGCGGCGTGGTGGCGGCCCTGATGGAGCGTTTCAGCTTCCCGATGGTGATCAAGCCGGCCCAGGGCGGTTCCTCGCTGGGGGTGACGGTGGCGAAGAACCAGGACGAGCTGCGCATCGGCCTGGTCAACGCCTTCTCTTACGGGGAGACGGCGATGATCGAGGGCTACGTGGCGGGCAAGGAGGTGGCGGTCTCCGTGATCTGCACGGACGAGGGCCCCGTCGCCCTGCCCCCGGTGGAGATCGTCACGGAGGGCGCCTACGACTACGACGCCCGCTACAACGCCGGCCGCTCCGAGTACTTTGTGCCGGCCCGGCTGAGCGAGGAGGAGCTGCGCTCCGCTGAGGCTGCGGCCGTGGGCGCGCACGTGGCTTTGGGCTTGCGCGACTACTCTCGCACCGACCTGATCGTCGACGCCGAGGGCCGCGCCCAGTTCATCGACTGCAACACCTCGCCCGGCATGACGGACACCTCCCTGTTCCCGCTGGCGGCGCAGGCCGAGCGCGGCTTTGACGAGATGGTGGCCTTCCTGGTGGAGCGCGCCGCCGCCCGGGGCGGTTCGGTGATCGCTCCGGCCCCCACCGGCATGGACGACGCCCCGCCGGCCTGATTTTCCCCGCACCGCCCGGCGATACACCTAGGAGGCATCCGGTGGAGCTAGAGGAGTTCTTCGAGTTCGAGCGGCGCTTCCTGGTGCCCGCCGGCGCCCTGCCGGAATTGCGCGGGGGCACGCTGCTGCTGCAGGTCTACCTGACGGCTCGGGACGGTTTCTCGGTGCGGGTGCGCCTGGAGGTGGCCGACTCCGTCCTCACCCCGGCCCAGCTGGAGGGACCCGCGAGCCTGGCCGAGCTGGTGGAGTCCTGCGCTCCGGCGTGCACCGCTGCCTGGCTGGCGGTCAAGGGCCCGGGCGTGGGCGGGGTGCGCTTCGAGCGGGAGATGGAGCTGCCCGCCAGCGTGGGCGTGGAGCTGGCCCGCCAGGGCTCGGCCTTCGTGCTGAAGACCCGCTACTCGCTGGTGGAGGGGGAGGACCTGTGGGAGATCGACGTCTTCCACGGCGCCAACCATCCCCTGGTGATCGCCGAGTGCGAGCGGGCCAGCGGCGTGGAGCGGGTGCAGCCGCCGGCCTTCTGCGGCCGCGAGATCACCGAGGACGCCGCCTTCTCCAACGAGTCCCTGGCCTTCAATCCGCCGCTGGCCGGCTGATCCCTCGTATGGCGCCCGGTGGGGCGCGGCCGCCGTGAGGGGGCGGCAGGTGGACGACGTCGGCCACCCACCACCCCCAGGTGCCGGCCGGACGCCCGCTGCGGGCCGGTGCGAGGCGGCGCGGCGCGGAGGTGGAGCTAACCGTGCCCGCCTGGGAAAATTGGGCCATGACAGTCGCCATCGTCGTTACCGTTGCCGCCCTCCTCGTGATCGCGTTCTCCGAACCGCTCGGGGAGAGGGTGGGCATCGTCGCGCCGGTGGTGCTGCTGCTGGCGGGGGCTGCGGTGAGCTTCGTGCCCGGCATGCCCGAGCTGCACGTGGAACCGGACCTGGTGCTGCACGTGATCCTGCCACCGCTCGTCTTCTCCACCGCCGTGGCCATGCCCGTGCAGGATTTTCGGCGCAACCTGGGCGCGATCTCGGTGCTGTCTGTGCTGCTGGTGGTGGTCACCGCCGTGCTGCTGGGGGCGATCATCAGCGCTATGACCGGCATGCCGCTCGCCCTCGGGATCGCGGTGGGCGCCATCATGAGCCCCACCGACACGGTGGCCACCATCGTGGTGCGCAAGCAGGGGGTGGCCGAACGCCTGGTGACCATCATGGAGGGCGAGGGGCTCATCAACGACGCCTCGGCGCTGGTGATCCTGCGCTCCGCGCTGGCTGCGGCCGCCGGGGCCGTCTCCATCTGGCAGGCCGGGGCGGACTTCCTGTGGGCGGTGGTGGGCGCGATTCTGGTGGGCTGGGTGGTGGGCCGGGTGACGATCTGGCTGCGCTCCCAGGCCAAGGAGCCCTCCACCTCCACGGTGATCTCCCTGACGGTCCCCTTCCTGGCGGCGGTCCCGGCCGAGCAGCTGCGTGCCTCCGGCCTGGTGGCCGCCGTGGTGGCCGGGCTGGTGACCAGCAAGGAGGTGGCGCGCTGCGTGCCGCCCGCCCACCGGCTCAACGCCAAGCAGACGTGGCAGACGATCGGTCTGATCCTGGAGTCCGCCGTCTTCCTGGTGATGGGTTTGCAGGCCTCGACGTTGCTGCACGAGCTGTGGGGCGCCGGGCAGGGCCTGGGTAACGCAGCGGTGTTGGCGGGCGTCACGCTCGCCGTGGCGCTGGCCGTGCGCGCGCTGGTGGTCTTCCCGCTGATCGGTGCCATGCGCCGCAACGCCGTGCGCCGCCAGGCTCGCGCCTCCCGGGCGGAGACGGTCACGGCGATGCTGGACGCGATGGAGGAGGGCGTGATCACCGGCCCGGGCGCCCGCAAGATCGACCAGCGGCGGCTCGAGCGCATCCGCTTCCGCCTGGCCAGGCGCGTCTCGGACGCCCAGTACTACCAGGACGCCCACCTGGGCGCCCGCGACGGCGCCATGATGTGGTGGGCCGGCATGCGCGGTGGCGTCACCCTGGCCGCCGCGCAGACGCTGCCCACGGGCACACAGGACCGCGCCCTGCTGCTGTTCGCGGCCTTCGCGGTGGCGGCGTTCTCGCTCATCGTGCAGGGCGGCAGCCTCAACCTGGTGGTGCGTCTGCTGCGCCCCACCTCCGCGCGGGTGACCAGCCACGAGGAGCGCGAGGAGGTGCGCTACCTGGTGCACGCCGCCGGCCGGCAGGTGGAACCCCCCGAGCACCTGCGCGAGTGGCTGGGCAAGCGGTGGCGTGCCGGGGCGCCCGCGCCGAGCGCTGCGGACCTGTGCCACCGGATCGACGTGGTGGCCGCCGCAGAGGAACGTGACGAGCTCAAGGTGGAGGCCATCGAGTGGGCCCTGGCGCGCATCCGTGCCGAGCGCCTGGCCATCATCGAGCAGCGCGACGCCGGCAAGTTGGACGCGGGCTTGTTCAGCTACACGCTGGGCCTGCTCGACGCCGACCAGGTGCGCCACGAGATGCACCTGGAAGCCGCCAGGGCGGGCATGGAGGGCCTGGTTGATGACTAGGCCCACCCGGAGGGATTCTGGGCGCTTCTAGGGCCGTTTCCTCGCTGCTCGGCGGGCCCGGCCCGCGCGGGCGGCCCGGACCGCTCCCACTCTAGACCCTTACCTGACATAACGTTGGGACCGCCGGCTATTTTGGACTGGCTGTTTGGCGCTGGGCCTGGTCGTTGCGGAAGGGTCGGTCGTCCCGACCGCTGAGCCCCGCTCACTCCGGCCCGTGGCCCGCTTCCTGCGGGCTCGGCCCTGTGCAATCCCTGTGGAAAGGATTCTCACGTTTTCCACTTCGGTGGGTAAACCTGTGGATTATTCGGCACGGGGAAAGACTGCGGGGGTGGATGCCCGCGCATCCACCCCCGTTTCACGTGAAACCGTTGGTCCGGCGCCGCCACGAACGGCCGCTCCCCTGCCTGCTCCTAGGCGCCCGGCGCGTCCTGCCAGGAAACCTCTCCCGCCGGCGCCGGCGCCTTGTAGCCGATCTCCGGCGATAGCACCGCCAGGATGCGCTCCAGGTCCTCAGCGTCCCGGAAGTCGATGGCGATCTTGCCCTTGCGGGCGCCCATCGTCACCTTGACCCGCGTGGCGAAGCGCGAGGCGAGCTGGTAGTTGAGCGCGGTGAACGCGCCCTCCCCGCCGCCCCGGCGCGGACGGTACTCGCGCCGCTCCTCCGCGGGCTCGTCGCCCTGAGCCACCAGCTCCTCGATTGCCCGGACGGAAAGGCCCTCTGCCTCGATGCGCTCGGCCAGCGCCTCCATCGCCTCCGCGTCGGGCAGGCCCAGCAGCGCCCGGGCGTGGCCGGCGGAAATGCGGGACTCGGCGACGCGCCGCTGCACCGTGCCGGGCAGCTTCAGCAAACGCATCGTGTTGGAGATGTGCGGCCGCGACCGCGCGATCCGGCGCGCCAGTTCCTCTTGGGAGCAACCGAACTCCCGCAGCAACTGCTCGTAGGCGGCCGCCTCTTCCAGCGCGTTAAGTTGAGCGCGATGCAGGTTCTCCAGCAGCGCGTCGCGCAGCATGTCCTCATCCGCCGTCGAGCGAACGATCGCAGGCACCTCTGCCAGGCCGGCCAGCTGGGAGGCCCGCAGCCGGCGCTCGCCCATGATGAGCTCGTACTCACCGGCGATGACCTCGTCAGAGTCCTCCGGCGCACCCGCTCGGCGACCGCTGTGCCGCCGCTCGTCGTCAGCGGCCAGCGGGCGGACCACGACGGGCTGAAGCAGTCCCACCTCGCGGATCGACGCCGCAAGTTCCTCCACTTCCGATTCCACAAATACCTGGCGCGGCTGCTTCGCATTGGGCACGATCACGTCCGGGCTCAGCATCGCCAGGAACACGCCCGGCACCGCCACCAGCTCCGGCTCTTCCGTTTCACGTGAAACGTCCGGTTCCCCGCTCGCCGGACCGGCAACCGCGCCGACCGCCGAATCGCTAGCCTTCGCGACCTCTCCACGACCGTCCTGAACCGTTTCACGTGAAACGGGGGAGGCCGCCGTTGGCCCTACTCCCGCGCGTTCAAGCACGCAGGGCGATGCGACCTTCTTCTTGGCGGTGGCACGCTGGGCCTCCAGCACCTCGCTTGACGCGGCCACAGCACCCGCAGCGCCCGTTTCACGTGAAACGGTCTCACCGGCTGCCGCCGGCTTCGCCTGCGACGCGCGCGCCTTCGTCGCTCGCTTGCCGCCCCTGCCACTCTCCTCCGTTTCACGTGAAACAGAGTCGACGTCCTTCTTGCCGCGCTTCAGCGGGGGAGAGAGCAGCGCGGATATCTCGCTGCGCCGCTGCACGTCGCCGCCACCGAAGTAGAGGTCAACCGGCCGGCTCGTGCGTTCCCCACCGCCCGTCCCGCCGGACTGTGCATTGCCGAGCTCCGCATTTGCTCGCATTGCCTCTTCGTCGTCCCGGATCAGCGCACCCAATCCGCGCCCAAGCCCCCGCCGCTCAGCCATTCTTCACGCAGCCTTCCTTGGCCATGATCTCCCGCGCGGCCTCACGGTAGGCCAACGCGCCCGTCGACTTCGGATCGTACTGCAGCACCGTTTGCTGGTAACTAGGGGCCTCGGCGATCCGCACCGACCGCGGAATCGTCACCTCCAACGTTTCCTCTGCGAAGTGCGCTCGCACCTCCGCCGCCACCTCCGAGCTAAGCCGCGTGCGACCGTCGAACATAGTCAGCAGGATCGTCGAGATCCGCAGCTCCGGGTTCAGGTGCTTCTGGATCCGCGCGATGTTCCGACTCAGCAGGCTGACTCCCTCCAGCGCGTAGTACTCGCACTGGATCGGAATCAATACCTCGCGCGCGGCCACCAGCGCGTTCAGCGTGAGCAGGCCCAGGCTCGGCGGGCAGTCGATCACCACCACGTCCGTGCGCCGCTCGCCGGCCTCCGCCTCGGCCCGGAAGAACTCGTTCAGGGCCGCGCGCAGCCGGTGCTCGCGGCTCATCGCCGCCACCAGCTCCAGCTCCGCGCCGGTCAGGTCGATCGTGGCCGGAGCACACCACAGACCCTCGACCTCCGGGCTCGGCTGCACCACTTCGCGCAGCGTCCGTTCCTCTACCAGCACGTCGTACATTGACGGCGTCCCCACCCGGTGCTCGATGCCCAGGGCGGTGGAGGCGTTGCCCTGCGGGTCGAAGTCGATCGCCAGCACCTTCAGCCCGCCCGCAGCGAACGCCGCTGCCAGGTTCACGGCGCTCGTTGTCTTACCCACGCCACCCTTCTGGTTGACGACGGTGAAGATGCGCGGCTCGGCCGGGGGAGTGAAGGAGACGCCGGCCAGCTTGGCCCGCAGCCGCATGTCCGCCGCCAGCTGGGCGCCCACCGGGCTGTCCTGCCTGCCGCCCGCAGCAAAGCGCTCTAGGGAATCAGTCACCTGCGTTCCTTTCTCTGCCGGATTCGGCCAAACCTATGCTAACCGCCTGGCCCGGATCAGCCTGGCCGGCACCTCGAAGATGTGCTCACCGTCCACCACCGGATCGACTTCCTCCACGCGCGCCCCACCCAACCTAAACCGGTTCAGTAGACCGGCGCTAACGGCCTCGTCCAGCTCCGACTGGGCCTTAGCGCCCTTGAGCGCCACGAACTCGCCACCGTCCACCAGCAGCGGCGCCACCCAGGCGATCAGCTCACCGAAGGAGGCCACGGCCCTGCACGTCACGGCGTCCGCCAGAAGCTCGCCGTGCAGCTCCTGGGCCCTGGCCCGGGCGACCGACACGTTGTCCAAGCCCAGCTCGTCTGCGGCGTAGCCCAGCCAGTCCACCCGCCGCTGCATCGGTTCAATCAGCACCACGTCCACGTCCGGCCGCAGCACAGCCAGCACCAGGCCGGGAAAGCCCGCCCCGGAACCCACGTCGGCAACCAGTGCCCCGGAGGGAAAAACGCGGGCCACGGCGGCCGAATTGAGCAGGTGGCGGCTCCACAGGCGCGGCAGCTCCCTGGGCCCGATCAGGCCCCGTTTCTCGCCCTCACGCGCCAGCAACTCCGCCAGCGCCTCCATGGGCACGGCCCGCGCCCCCATGAAGGCGCGGGCCGGACCCGACAACTGCTCTAGCTCGCTCACGCCTGCTCGGCTCCGTCGGCCTCTGCGGCAGCGTCGTCCGCCTCCACCGGCGCACTGGCGTAGACCACCACGTAGCGCTTGGGCGCCACGCCCGCCGAATCGCTGAACAGGCCGGCCGCGGCAACCACGTCGTGGCAAACCTTGCGCTCGAAGGGGTTCATCGGCTCCAGCTCCACCGGCTCGCCGCTCTCCTTGACCCGCGCGATCGCGGCCTCGGTCAGGGCGGTCAGCTCCGCGCGGCGCTCGGCGCGGTAGCCGGCCACGTCCAGCATCAGGCGGGAGCGCTCGCCGGTCTGGTTCTGCACCGCCAGGCGGGTCAGCTCCTGCAGGGCGTCCAGCACCTCACCGTCGCGGCCCACCAGGCGCTCCAGCTGCCGGCTGGACTCCTCCACCACGATTGCCACGGAGGCGCGGTCGCCATCTACGTCGATGTCGATGTCGCCGTCCAGGTCGGCAATGTCCAGCAGCTCCTCCAGGTAGTCGGCCGCGTGCTCGCCCTCAGCCTCTAGCTGGGAGACATCTACCTTGATCTCAGTCATGTGCATCCTTTACACGGGATCGGGGAAACCCCCGGAACAAAATCCTGGTTACTTCTTCTTGCCCTGGCGGCGCCGCGCCATGCGGGCCTGGTAGCGCTTCATCTCGCGCTCGGCGGCGGTAAGGCCACCCGCGTCCCGCGCGTCCTGGCTCGCCTCGGCCTCCTGCTGGCCCTCCAGCAGCTCATCGACGCTGGAGGCCACGGGACCGGAGTGCTTCTGGCGGGACTTGCGCACCGGCTGCACGCGCTGCCCCTGGCGGGCCGCCGCAGCGGCCGCGGCCGCCTCCTTCTCCGCCAGCTCCTCGTCGGTCTCCGGCGGCAGGCCCTTGGCGATGCGCTTGGCGCGGATGCGCTCCTTCATGGCGCGCTCGGCCTCGGAACCCGGGGCCGGCATGCGGCGGATGGCGTACCACTGCTGGCCACCGGTCCACACGTTGGAGGTGAGCCAGTAGATGAGCACACCGATCTGGAAGTTGATGCCCGTGACCGCGAACAGCAGCGGGAACAGGTACATCATGATCTTCTGCTGGCGCATCATCGGGTTCTCGCCGGAGGTGGCGGAGGACGGCATGTTCTTCATGGTCAGCTGACGCATGGTGAGGAACTGTGATGCGCTCATGGCCACGATCAGCACGACGGTGATGATCTTGACCTGGGAGTCGGAGGAGGACAGGAAGGTCTCAGAAAGGCGCGCCCCGAACAGGGTGGCGTCCTGCACCTTGGCGGCGACCTCGCGGGTGAGCGGTCCGATCGGGTTCGCGGTGCCGGCCGCGATCGCGCCGGCGTTGTTCAGCACGCGGAAGAGCGCGAAGAAGATCGGCATCTGCAGCAGCAGGGGCATGCAGGAGGAGAACGGGTTGGTGCCGTGCTTCTTGTAGAGGGCCATCATCTCCTGCTGCATGGCCTGCTTGGAGGCGGGGTCCTTGCGGCCCTTGTACTTCTCCTGCAGCTTCTTCAGCTCCGGCTGCATGATCTGCATGCCGCGCGAGGCCTTGATTTGGCGGAAGAACAGCGGGATGAGGGCGATGCGCACCACCACGGTGAGGCCGACGATGGCCAGCACCCACGCCCACGAGGAGGCGTCCCCGAGGACGATGGCGAAAAGGTCATGCAGCTTCACCATGATCCAGGCGACCACGTACATGATGGGCTTCAGAATGGTGTCCAACACAGGCTCCTCTGGGAATGGCACGTCAGTGCCCGCAACGTCCTAAATCTACCGTGCGCCCCCGCCGGCCTGCTTGCGCAGCCGAGGGGGCCTGGTCACAGCGCTTTAGAGGTCAATCTTTGTGCCGTCAGGCAGGGTCCGGTTCTGCTCATCGGTTGAGCGCCACCGTCCGGGTAGTGGGACCATGTCCACGCCGCCGGGGCTCCAGGGCCAGCAGCGCAGCAGGCGCCAGGTGGTGAGCAGGATTCCCTTGCCCACTCCGTGCTGCTTGACCGCGCCGGCGGCGTAGGCCGAACAGGTGGGGTAGTAGCGGCAGGTGCGCGGTCGCCCGGCGCTGATCTTGTCCTGATAGAAGGCGATCATCCCCAACAGGATGCGTTTCATTGCTCCTCCTGGCCGCCCGGGGTGGTGGGCTGGTTGGCGGTGGCGGTCTGGGTGGCCGACGTCCCACCGGCCTCCCCCTCGCCCTGCCGGGCCGCCAGTTTCCGCTTGGCGCGCTTGACGCCGGTGCGCAGCTGCTCGCCCAGTTGGGCGCTAGTGAGCCCGTCGGCACCGGACTGGACCCGCAGCACTAGGAGCGCGGCGGGGCCCAGCTCCGCCAGGAGCTCGCGGCACAGGTGGCGCAGCCGCCGCTTGACGCGGGCGCGGTGACTGGACAGGGGGATTTGCTTTTTGGGTACAACGAGGCCGATGCGGGCAGCATCGCTGCCTGCATCGGCCAAGTGAATGATGAGGTCCGCGCTCCGCACGGTCACGCCAGCACGGGCGGCGGCGCGGAAGTCCTCCGGCCGCACCATCCGGTGGCGGCCCGGCAGCACGTCAGGCGGACAGCTTGGCGCGGCCCTTGCGGCGGCGCATGGCCAGGATGGCGCGGCCGGCGCGGGTCGACATGCGCAGACGGAAGCCGTGCACCTTGGCGCGGCGGCGGTTGTTGGGCTGGAAGGTCCGCTTGCTCACGGTCACTCCTCCTTGCAGTTAGGGCGTCTATCGCCGGTATTGGTCCTTTAGCGCCCAGATAGGCACAACGGCCTTCAATGCTAGGGAGCAAAAGCGCCGCCGGTCAAGAAATACGGGCGCGTCACCGATCACACTTCGCCCGTTTCGGGCCGCCAATTGCTCCCGCCCGGCGGCCGCCCGCTCGCCCGGGCCCTGCCGGCCCTCCTGCCCGCCGGCGCTATCCCGTAGGCGGCCGCGCGCGGTGCGCTGCCTAGCCTACCCACACTGTGTGAGTAGTGGTAGCTACCACCTTGTGGAAAGTGGGGGAGCGAACCGGCAGCCCGCAAAGCCCGTATTTCCGTGATTTCGGGGCTCTTTGGGCGGGGCCTCCCCCCATCCCCAATTGTGGAAAACTGTGTGGACGCAAGGCAGCGGGCAGGGTAGTTTGGGGGCGCCGAAAGGAGCCCCACGTGTCCGCACCGCAGCCAATTACCGAAAGCTGGCCCGACGTCCTGCGTCTGCTGCAGGAGGGAGACAAGATCTCCAGCGGCCAGATGGGTCTGATTCGGCGCGCCAAGATCCTGGGTGACGTGGACGGCACCCTGCTGCTGGCGGTGCCCTCTAACTTCTCCAAGGAGTACGTGGAGGTGCGGGCGCGCAGCATCATCACCGACGCGCTCACCCAGGTGCTGGGCCGGCCCATGCGCATCGCGGTGACCGTGGATCCCTCGCTGGCCAGCGGGGAGGAGCGCGAGGAGGTGACGATGCTGCCGGTGGAGCCGGAGGAGGACCTGGCCCTTTCCTCCCGGATCGCGGCGCGGGAGACCGAGCGCGGCGAGTCGCCGGCGCCGGTGGAGGCGGACAACTCCCGCCTCAACCCCTCCTACACGTTCGAGACCTTCGTGCCGGGTTCCTCCAACCGCTTCGCACACGCCGCCGCCACGGCGGTGGCAGAGCTGCCGGCGCGCGCCTACAACCCCCTGTTCATCTGGGGTGGCTCCGGGCTGGGCAAGACCCACCTGCTGCACGCGATCGGCCACTACGCCCGCAACCTCTACCCGCACCTGAAGGTCAAGTACGTCAACTCCGAGGAGTTCACCAACGACTTCATCAACTCCATCCGCGACGACCGCGCCGAGGCCTTCCAGCGCCGCTACCGCGAGGTGGACGTGCTGCTGATCGACGACATCCAGTTCCTGCAGGGCAAGGAACAGACGATGGAGGAGTTCTTCCACACCTTCAACGCGCTGCACAACGGCGAGAAGCAGGTGGTGATCACCTCCGACGTGCCGCCCAAGCAGCTCGATGGTTTCGAGGACCGCCTGCGTTCGCGCTTCGAGTGGGGCCTGATGACGGACGTGCAGCCGCCGGACCTGGAGACCCGCATCGCCATCCTGTCCAAGAAGGCGGTGGCCACCGGCCTCGAGGTCAGCCCCGAGGTGCTGGAGTACATCGCCTCCCGCATCACCTCCAACATCCGGGAGCTGGAGGGTGCGCTGATTCGCGTCTCGGCGTTCGCGAACCTGAACAAGCAGCCGGTGGACCTGGCGCTGGCGGAGCTGGTCTTGAAGGACCTGATCTCCACCGAGGATGAGGTGATCACGGCCTCCTCGATCATCGCGCAGTCGGCGGAGTACTTCCAGATCACGATCGAGGCGCTGCGCTCCACCGACCGCTCGCGCGTGCTGGTCAACGCCCGCCAGATCGCCATGTACCTGTGCCGCGAGCTCACCGACCTCTCGCTGCCCAAGATCGGTCAGCAGTTCGGCGGGCGCGACCACACCACGGTCATGCACGCCTACCGCAAGATCACCGAGCAGATGAAGACCAAGCGCGAGACGTACACGCAGGTCACCGAGCTGACCAACCGGATCAAGCAGCAGGCCCGCGCCCGTTAGCGCTGCGGCCCGCTGGAACCGGGCGGTGGGGCGGCAGCGTCGTCCCCCTCGCGGGAACTTACGTGCCTTCCCTGCACCACCGCGCCGCTGTGCTGCCGGCCGCCCCCTAGAGGCGGCGTGCGCTGTGCTTGGCGGCGGCCGACGTCGACCACTGACCGCACCCTTTTGCCCTACCGCCCCGGCCAAGCGGCGTTATTGCAACGAAAACCGCGTGATTCACAGGGGGTGTGGGCAGGATGTGGGCAAGCGGGCTTCTCTTGTGTGTAATTACAAGATCTGCTGTGGAGGGCGGGGCGGGCCGGTTTTGGAATCCACAGCCGGCCGGGCTTCTCCCACCGCCTACCCACCGGCGATCACACAGGCCAGATTCTTGTAATTACAAGCCAAAGCGGGATTTTCCCCAGTTTCCACAGGGCTTACTACTAGGACTAACCAAGTAGGGGAGGGGAAATCTGTGGAACACCAACGCAAGGCTGCTGACGCCCAGGCTGGGGGTGGCAGCTTGGGCTTCTCTCGGCGCGCCGAGTTGCTCTAGCCTTGATCAGGGGTTTGTCCGCGACGGCAAACTTTGACCGAGTTGCGGAATAATGGCGGCAAAGCCAAGGAGGATCGATGAAGTTCACTGTGGAGCGCGACGTTCTGGCAGAAGCCGTCTCTTGGACCGCGCGCACACTGCCCGCCCGCCCCGCCGTCCCCGTGCTCGCGGGCGTGCGTCTGGCCGCGCAGTCCAGCGGAGAGGTGGCGATCTCCACGTTCGACTACGAGGTCAGTGCCCGCAGCGTGATCGAGGCCAACGTCGAGGAGGCGGGTACCGTACTGGTGCTGGGCCGCCTGCTGGCCGACATCGTCAAGGCGCTGCCTAACCGCCCCGTCACCCTCGCCCTGGAGGGCGCCAAGGTGGAGGTGCGCTCCGGCTCCTCCCGCTTCACCCTCATGACCATGCCGTTGGACGACTACCCCGAGCTGCCGGCCCTGCCGCCCGTGCTCGGCAACGTGGACGCCCACCTGCTGCAGCAGGCCGTGGCCCAGGTCTCCCTGGCCGCCTCCCGCGACGAGACCCTGCCCCTGCTGGGCGGCGTACGCGTGGAGATCGACGGCGAGCGCATGCGCCTGATGGCGACCGACCGCTACCGCCTGGCGGTGCGCGAGCTGCTGTGGCACCCCTCCGCCACCGGGCTGGAGGTGCAGGCCCTCATCAAGGCCAAGACCCTCTCTGACGTCTCGAAGTCGCTGTCTAGCGGTGGCGCGGTGGAGCTGGCGCTGTCCACCCAGTCCGAGCCGGGCATGCCCTCCCTGGTGGGTTTCGCCGCCGGCGGGCGCACCACCACCTCGCTGCTTACCGAGGGCGACTACCCGCCCGTGATGCGGCTCTTCCCCACCGAGACCCCCGTCTACGCCGTGGTGCGCACCGAGGACCTGATCGGTGCGGTTAAGCGCGTCAGCCTGGTGGCCGAGCGCAATACCTCCATCCGCCTGTCCTTCACCTCCGAGGGCCTGACCCTGGAGGCCGGGCAGGGCGAGGACGCCCACGCGGCCGAGGAGATCGGCGTGCTGCTCTCCGGCGAGGAACTGGTCACCGCCTACAACCCGCACTACCTGCTGGACGGCCTGAGCGCGGTGGGCACCGAGTACGTGCGCCTGTCCTTCTCCCACCCCTCCAAGCCGGCCGTGCTGACCGGGCAGAACGAGGAGGAGGGCGAGTCCCTGCCGGACTTCCGCTACCTGCTCATGCCGATCCGCTTCGGCAACTAGCGCGTGTACGTCTCCAACCTGGCGCTGGACGACTTTCGCTCCTACCGGCGCCTGGTCCTGGAGTTCCCGCCCGGGGTGGTGGCCTTCATCGGCCGCAACGGGCAGGGCAAGACGAACATCGTCGAGTCCCTGGTCTACCTGTCCACCTTCTCCTCCCACCGGGTGGCGGCCGACGCTGCCCTGGTACGCCGCGCCCTAGACGGCGGCCCCCAGCCCGGCGGGGCGATGGTGCGGGCCAAGGTGCGGCGCGGCGAGCGCGCCGAGGTGCTGGAGCTGGAGATCGTGGCCGGGCGGGCCAACCGGGCCCGCCTGAACCGGGGCACCTGCCGCCCGCGCGAGCTGCTGGGACGGCTGCGCACCGTGCTGTTTGCCCCCGAGGACCTCTCCCTGGTCAAGGGAGACCCGGCCGGCAGGCGCGACTTCCTGGACGCCCTGCTGATCCAGCACACCCCCCGCCTGGCGGGCGTGAAGGCGGACCTGGACAAGGTGCTGCGCCAGCGCGGCGCCCTGCTCAAGCAACTGGCCGGGACCGGTCGTGGCCCTCGCGGCGGCTACGGGACCGGGCCCGATGCCGGGTACGGCGCGGCGGAGGAATCGCTGCTGGCCGTGTGGGACGAGCAGCTGGTGGAGCTGGGCGCCCAGCTCCTGGCTGCCCGCCTGGAGCTGGTGGAAAAACTGGTCCCGCTGGCCGAGCGCTACTACCGCGAGGTGGCTGACAGCCAGGACCTGCTGCGCCTGGAGCTGGTGGTCAGCGCCCGGGAGCACGCCGCCCGGGGCGGTTACGCCCCGCCAGAGGCCGCGGGGGCCGGCGCGGCGGAGCTGGACGAACTGCGCCGGGTGCTGCGCGCGGCCATCGCCGCCAGGCGCGCCGACGAGCTGCGCCGGGGAGTCAACCTGGTGGGCCCGCAGCGCGACGACCTTACGATCAGCCTCAACGGACTGCCCGCCAAGGGCTACGCCAGCCACGGCGAGTCCTGGAGCTGCGCGCTGGCGCTGCGCCTGGCCTCCTTCGAGTTGCTGCGCGGCCTGGACGGCGACCCGGTGTTGATCCTGGACGACGTCTTTGCCGAGCTGGACGCCAAGCGCCGCGCCGCCCTGGTGGGCGTGGTGGCCGGGGTGGAGCAGGTCTTCATCACCGCCGCCGTGGGGGAGGACGTGCCAGCGGAGCTGGATGCGGCCAGGTTCGCGGTGGACGGCTCGCAGGTCACCAGCCTCGACGGCCGGGGCAGCGTGGGTAGTGCGGGGGGAGAGGGCACCGGTGAGCAAACCGAGGAATCCCCGCCGGGCGGGCCGCAGTGAACGGCGAGCAGGACGGTCGGGGACAGGCCGAGGTACGGGGGCAGGCGGGTGGAGCGTCGGCCACCGGTGGCCTGCCGCGCCAGGCATGGGAACCGACCGAGGCGGACGTGGCCGGGCTGGCGCTGCGCAGCCTGGATAGGTTCCGCGCCGCCGCCTTCGAGCGCGGAGACAAGCGCACCAGCCTGCGCAAGCGCACCGCCGGGCTCGCCGCCCTCGAGGAGGGCGAGCAGATCGAAAACGAGGGCGGCTACCAGCCCCCGCCCGGGGTGAAGTTCTGGGGCAGCGGGCCGGGCAAGTCCCGGCGCACCCCCAAGAAGCTCGGGGCGATGAGCGACCGCCTGCTGGAGCGCCTGGGCCTGAGCGGGGCGGTGGCGCTGGCGCGCGTGGCCTCCCAATGGGACGCGATCGTGGGTGAGCAGATCGCCGCCCACACCAGGGTGGAGACCTTCGAGAACTCCATGCTGGTGATCCGCGTGGACTCCACCGCCTGGGCCACCCAGCTGCGCATGCTCACCCCGCAGCTGCTGCGCAACATCGCGCAGATCGCGGGGGAGGGCGTGGTGACCAACCTGCAGATCCTGGGCCCGGCCGCGCCCTCCTGGAAGCACGGGCCGCGCAGCGTGCGCGGGCGCGGCCCCAGGGACACCTACGGCTGAGCCGAGCGGGAGGCGGGCCGGCGAAGCCAGGCAGGGCCGTGGCGGCCCCTAGAAGGCCCTGGACCCCGCCGGTGCCACCCACCTAGCCCCACGGTGGTTCAGGGCCGCAAAAGCGGGTAGAATCGACGAGGTCCTATTTTGGGGCCGGTTCTTGCCCCGAATAGAGGAGACCCGTGAGCGAGGATTCGCAGCGTCCGGCAGAGTACGGCGCCAGCAACATCACCGTGCTGGAAGGCCTGGAGGCGGTGCGCAAGCGCCCCGGCATGTACATCGGCTCCACCGGTGAGCGCGGCCTGCACCACCTGGTGTACGAGGTCGTAGACAACTCCGTCGACGAGGCCCTGGCCGGCTACTGCACCCACATCGAGGTGGTCTTGCAGGCGGACGGCGGCGTGCGCGTGAGCGACAATGGGCGTGGCATCCCGGTGGACATCCACCCCACCGAGGGCAAGCCCACCGTCGAGGTCGTCATGACGATCCTGCACGCGGGCGGCAAGTTCGGCGGCGGCGGCTACGCCGTCTCCGGTGGTCTGCACGGCGTGGGCATCTCCGTGGTCAACGCCCTGTCCACCCGCGTGGAGACCGAGGTGCGCCGCCAAGGCCACGTGTGGCACCAGTCCTTTGCCAACGGTGGCCACCCGGTGGGCACCCTGCGCAAGGGCGAGGCCACCGAGGAGACCGGCACCACCCAGACCTTCTACCCGGACCCCACCATCTTCGACACGGTGGACTTCGACTTCGAGACCCTGCGCTCGCGCTTCCAGCAGATGGCCTTCCTCAACAAGGGCCTGTCCATCAAGCTGGTGGACGAGCGCGAGGACGCCATCGACGCCGGCGACGAGGTCACCGGCGATGACGTGCCAGACCCCGCCCGTGGGCACCGCGAGGTGACCTACATGTACGAAAACGGCCTGCGCGACTACGTCGAGCACCTGAACAACACCAAGCGCGCCGAGATCATCAACCCGGAGATCATCGCGGTCGAGGCCGAGGACACCGAGGCCGTGATGAGCCTGGAGATCGCGCTGCAGTGGACCACCGCCTACAGCGAGTCCATCCACTCATACGCCAACACGATCAACACCTCCGAGGGCGGTAGCCACGAGGAGGGCTTCCGCGCGGCCCTGACCTACGTGGTCAACACCTACGCCCGGGAGAAGGGCCTACTGAAGGAGAAGGACGACAACCTCACGGGTGACGACATCCGGGAGGGCCTGACCGCCGTCATCTCCATCAAGCTGGGCGAACCGCAGTTCGAGGGCCAGACCAAGACCAAGCTCGGCAACGCGATCGCCCGAACCTTTGTGCAAAAGCAGCTCAACTCCCAGCTGGCTGACTACTTCGACTCCCACCCGGCCGAGGCCAAGAACATCATCGGCAAGGCCCAGGCCGCCGCTGCAGCCCGCATTGCCGCCCGCAAGGCCCGCGAGGCCACCCGCCGCAAGACCGGCCTGGACTCCGCCTCCATGCCCGGCAAGCTGCGCGACTGCTCCTCCCGCGACGCCTCCAAGTGCGAGCTCTTCATCGTCGAGGGCGACTCCGCAGGCGGCTCCGCCGTCGGTGGGCGCGACCCCGAGGTGCAGGCCATCTTGCCGATCCGAGGCAAGATCCTGAACGTGGAAAAGGCCCGCATCGACAAGGCCCTGTCCAGCGAGACGATTCAGAACCTCATCACCGCCTTCGGTACCGGCGTGGGCGAGGAATTCGACCTAGCCAAGCTGCGCTACCACAAGATCATCTTGATGGCGGACGCGGACGTGGACGGCCAGCACATCGCCACCCTGCTGCTGACCCTCGTGTTCCGCTACATGCGCCCGCTGGTGGAAAACGGCCACATCTACCTGGCCATGCCGCCGCTCTACCGCCTGAAGTGGTCCAACGCGCCCCACGAGTTCGTTTACTCCGACAAGGAGCGCGACGAGCGCCTGGCCGCCGGCCAGGCCGCCGGCCACCGCCTGCCCAAGGACGGCGCCATCCAGCGCTACAAGGGTCTGGGCGAGATGAACGACCACGAGCTGTGGGACACCACCATGAACCCGGCCGCGCGCATCCTCAAGCAGGTCACCCTGGGCGAGGCCGCCGCCGCGGACGAGGTGTTCAGCGTGCTGATGGGTGAGGACGTGGAATCGCGCCGCGCCTTCATCCAGCGCAACGCCCAGGACGTCCGCTTCCTCGACATCTAAGGAAAAGCCAAGAACATGAGCGAGCAGCTAAACGAGGAAACCACCACGGTCCTGGGGGCGGACGGCGGCAACGTCGGCGGCGAAGACCGCATCCGGGCGGTGGACCTGAAGAGCGAGATGCAAAAGTCCTACCTGGACTATGCGATGAGCGTGATCGTGGGCCGCGCCCTACCGGAGGTGCGCGACGGCCTGAAGCCGGTGCACCGCCGCGTCCTGTACGCGATGTACGACGGCGGCTACCGACCCACCGCAGCCTTCAGCAAGTGCGCCCGCGTGGTCGGCGACGTGATGGGTGAATACCACCCCCACGGTGACGGTGCGATCTACGACGCCCTGGCCCGCCTAGTGCAGCCGTGGTCCATGCGCGCCCCGCTGGTGGCCGGACAGGGCAACTTCGGCTCCCCCGGCAACCTGGGCCCGGCCGCGCCGCGTTACACCGAGTGCAAGATGGCCCCCCTGGCCATGGAGATGGTGCGCGACATCGACGAAGAGACAGTCGACTTCACGCCCAACTACGACGGCCGCTCCCTGGAGCCGACCGTGCTGCCGGCGCGCTTCCCGAACCTGCTGGTCAACGGCTCCGAGGGCATCGCGGTGGGCATGGCCACCCGCATCCCGCCGCACAACCTGCGCGAGGTGGCCGAAGGCGTCCAGTGGTACCTGGACCACCCGGAGGCCAGCCGCGAGGAGCTGCTGGAGGCGCTCATGGAGCGCATCAAGGGCCCCGACTTCCCGACCGCCGCCACCATCCTGGGGCGCAAGGGCATCGAGGACGCCTACCGCACCGGCCGCGGCTCGATCGTGCAGCGCGCCGTGGTGGAGGTGGAGGAGATCCACGGCCGCCAGTGCCTGGTGGTGACCGAGCTGCCCTACCAGGTCAACCCGGACAACCTGGCTGAGAAGATCGGCCAGTTCATCAAGGACGGCTCGCTGCAGGGGATCGCCGACCTGCGCGATGAGTCCTCCGGCCGCTCCGGCCAGCGCCTGGTGATCGTGCTCAAGCGCGACGCCGTGGCCAAGGTGGTGCTCAACAACCTCTACAAGCGCACCGCCCTGCAGACCGCCTTCCCGGCCAACATGCTGGCCCTGGTGGACGGCGTGCCGCGCACCCTGTCCCTGGACGGTTTTGTGCACCACTGGGTCAAGCACCAGCTCGACGTGATCCAGCGGCGCACCCGCTTCCGCCTGCGCGAGGCGGAAAAGCGCCTCCACATCCTGCAGGGCTACCTCAAGGCCCTGGACGCGCTGGACGAGGTCATCGCCCTGATCCGCCGCTCCCCCACCGTGGAGGAGGCCCGCACGGGCCTGATGGAGCTGCTCAAGGTGGACGAGGTGCAGGCCAACGCCATCCTGGAGCTGCAGCTGCGCCGCTTGGCCGCCCTGGAGCGCCAAAAGATCCTGGACCAGCACGCCGAGCTGGAGGCCAAGGTGGCCGACATGCGAGAGATCCTGGCCTCCGACGCCCGCCAGCGCGCCCTGGTCAGCGAGGAGCTGGCCGAGATCGTGGAGAAGTACGGCGACGAGCGCCGCACCACGATCCTGCCCTACGACGGTGACATGTCCGTGGAGGACCTGATCCCGGAGGAGGACGTGGTGGTCACCATCACCCGCTCCGGTTACGTCAAGCGCACCCGCACCGACAACTACCGCTCCCAGCGGCGCGGCGGCAAGGGCGTGCGCGGGGCGGCGCTGCGCCAGGACGACGTGGTGGAGCACTTCTTCGTCACCACCACCCACCACTGGCTGCTGTTCTTCACCAACCTCGGCCGCGTCTACCGCGCCAAGGCCTACGAGCTGCCCGAGGGCGGCCGCGACGCCAAGGGCCAGCACGTCGCTAACCTGCTGGCCTTCCAGCCCGACGAGGCCATCACCCAGGTGCTGGCCATCAAGGACTACGACCAGAGCGACTACCTGCTGCTGGCCACCCGCCGCGGCCTGGTGAAGAAGACCGCCCTGAGCGCCTACGACTCCAACCGCTCCGGCGGCGTGATCGCCATCAACCTGCGCTCCGACGACGAGGGCGAGTCCGACCAGCTGGTGGCCGCCGTGCTGGCCAATGCCACGGACGACGTTCTGCTGGTCAGCCGCGCCGGGCAGTCGCTGCGATTCACGGCCTCCGACGAGAGCCTGCGCCCCACGGGACGGGCCACCTCCGGCGTGACCGGCATGCGCTTCCGCGAGGACGACGAGCTGCTGAGCATGGACGTGGTACGCCCGGAGGCGGACCTGTTCGTGGTCACCGAGGGTGGTTTCGCCAAGCGCACCGCGGTGGACCAGTACCGGGTGCAGGGCCGTGGCGGCCTGGGCATCAAGGTGGCCAACCTGGTGGAGGAGCGTGGCAGCCTGGTCGGCGCGCTCATCACCGGCGAGGACGACGAGGTGCTGGTGATCATGGAGGGCGGCAAGATCGTGCGCTCTCGTGTTGCCGAGGTCTCCCGCACCGGCCGCACCACCCAGGGCGTCACCTTCGCCCGTCCCGACGACGGCGACCGCATCATCGCCGTGGCCCGCTCCCTGGAGCCCGCCGAGGACGAGGACGACGAGGGCGCCGGCCAGGGGTCGGCTGCGGGGGAGCAGGGGCAGGGCGGCGACGTCGTGCCTGTGGAAGTAGCCGGTGAGGGCGGCGAGTCTGCGGTAACTTCTAACTAGGCCCAGATAGGACGGAGCAACGGTGAGCCAGAGCGAAGAAGTAGTTGTAGCTGACGAGCCGCGCCGCGTGAACCTGGTGATCGCCAAGGTGGATGCCTGGTCGATCATGAAGATGGTGTTCCTGCTCAGCGTCGCGCTCGCGATCATGGGCGTGGTGGCGGCGGCCTTCATCTGGAAGGTGCTGGACTCCATGCAGGTGTTCGCGCAGATCCGCGACCTGGTCACGGCCGTGGGCGCCGACTCGCTGCTGAACCTGCTGGCCTACACGGAGTTCAACCGCGTGGTGGCGGCCGCTACCGCGATCGGCGTGCTGAACACGATCCTGTTCACCGCGCTGGCCACGCTCGGGGCGTTCCTGTACAACCTGTCGGCCGCGCTGGTGGGTGGCATCCACGTCACCCTGACGGACGAATAGTTATCTGCCGCACTTTCCCGGGTATCGATTTGGTGGTGCCCGGGAAGGTGCGGTAGTCTCATCCAGCACGTTCCGGTGCGGTGAGGGCCTATAGCTCAGTCGGTTAGAGCGCTTCCCTGATAAGGAAGAGGTCGCTGGTTCGAGTCCAGCTAGGCCCACTCAATCCCTTCGATCGCCTGATCGAGTAGGACTCGGGGCCTTGGCGCAATTGGTAGCGCACCTGCTTTGCAAGCAGGGGGTTAGGGGTTCGAGTCCCCTAGGCTCCACAAACAATTGCGCCGAGTGGGGAGCAGATTTATCTGCTCCCCACTCGGCGTTTTTGGCAGGTGCGCGCCGTGCGCGGTCCCGCGCGACGGCGTGGCGCCAGCCAAAAACTCTCGGGGTAGCACGTCAGTGCTCCCCCGAGGCAATTGCGGTTTGTTGCAGGGCAGCGGAGCTGCCCTAACACCACTGGGCGGGGTGCGGGTGCTGGCCGGCGCTTGGCGTACACGCATTGCTGCCTTTAACCCCGAACTCGCAAATGTTGCATCGGGGTACATGTGACCGCTCGGTGCCGTGGCCCCGAGCGGTCACATGTACCCCAAGCTCACTCTTGTACGGTCGGGGGCTGCCGGGTCGCCCGAACACCACCGTTCGGGTGTCCGCCGACCCTGCGTAGGCGCCGTGGCACCGAGCTTCCCCGCCGAAACTTGTCAAACCGCGCCGGGCCTTGTCATTAGCCACCCCGCCAAGGACAAGTTTTGTGAGGGTTGGGCAAGTCTCGGCGCATCGAGGGACGGCCGGGCCGGCACGCACCCGCCGGTCGCGTCCCCAGCTGCCTGCCTCCCAGCCCTATCCCCAGCCGGGCCGTTTCTCCTTGCCGGGGACCCGAACAGGTCCATAGGGTGTGTGGTGAAAGCCACGATCCCAGGAGGTGCCCGTGTCTGACCACTCGCGTTTCGAGCTTTACCAGTCCGAGGTTGATGGGGATTCCTTTGACACGCGGCGCTCGATGCCCGTCGCGGTGATGTTGATGTTGTTTACCGGTCCGCTGGGTTTCGGAGACTTCTACCTGGGCTTCAAGAGCAAGGGATACACGCGTCTGTTGGTAACGCTGGTCTCTGTGGCGCTGATGCTTTACATCGGCTACGCCTTGGTGGACGCAGCTGAGGACGTGGCAGAGTTCGGTTACCGCAGTGGGCAGCTTGGCCGCCTGCGCTTCTTGCAGGAGGTCGTGAACTACCCCCGCTACTTCCTGATCGCGAATTCGATCTGGTCGGTCTTCTCCACCCTGAATGTCGCGATGCGCAAGGGCATCTACGAGACCGACGCGGACGGCCAGCGCCTGGTCCTCTGACCGCGCCGGTCCCCGGTGCTGCGGGCAAGCCCATGCCGCCGGCCCCACGCCCGGCCTGCAGCCTGCGGCCCACGCCTCACGCCCGCTCCCGCCCACGCCTCACGCCCCTCCCGCCCATCCCACCGTCCTCGCCCGGCCCGCCAAGTGGTCCGGCCACCGGGGTGGCAAAATGGCCTGATGCCCGCCCGCCCCACCGGTTCTTTCGCCGACGTTCCGCCCCCGCGCCGCCCATCGCTCGGCCGCGCCGCCCCGGGCCGGCGCGTGCCGGCCTGGCTGCGCCTGAGCGCCGGGAGCTGGAAAAACCGGAAGGCTGCTTTTGCCAAGAACTCGACCGGCCCTCGCTAGGCGGAGCAGCTGGACTTTGGCGCCTTGCCTGATGCCGGGATTGGCTTTCCAAGTACGAACACCCTTGTGCACATCTCTCCGAGTGTGAACCAACACGATGCTATTGAACGTGAGCGTGCCCTTTGGCGGGTTAAAGGTACGGAAGGTTCTTTGACGAGAATCTGCGACGCACTGACCTTGGTTGAAGGAGCCAAGGACTACCGAGCTGAGTACAACACCCAACGTCCGCACGAAGCAATCGCTTTCAACCACCTCCTGGATGGCCACCTCGGTCTAGACAACGCGACCATCCCCACCCTTAAACAAAGAGAAATCCTGCCAACTAATTGACGCGGGATAGCCGATGCCACACACCAACGCGTTACCACTACATCACACCCCCAATGAACTTTCCTTTGGGAAGAGCCTGTTATTCTCCACCTAGCGTCAGCTTTCCGGAACGCAAGGAGCGGTAGCGATGTCTCCTTATGAGTCGGCCGTCGAGTACGGTGATGATCTGTGGGATTATTCTGCGGAATACTGGGAACCGTATCTTGATGGTGTCGGCGAGGAGCCGGAAGCGTCTGATTCTGACCTAAGCCTTGAAAGTTGGGGATACTCACGTCCCGCCTATCGCGCACCCCGAGTGGAGGTGTCCCGCTCCATGCCTGCCTCCAAGGTGGTCAAGGAAGCCTGGGCCGAAGTCTCGACGGAGGACCCAGAGCTGTTTGCTAGGTGGACACAGGGGCGTGGGGGGCCAGGGCGTCAGCCTTCCGACCGAATGTGCGGCGTTCCGGAGACCCGCTTCCGTAAGGAGGTGTTGGCGCGCGTTCTCACCGGTCAGATGCATAACGTCGGTTCCGTTGTGGACTTGAAGTCCCTGACCAGGGACCAGCCGGAACTCGACTTCACCTACCTAAACGAAGACGAGGCTCAGAGAGTCCACGGGGCTATCGTTGCTAACGGTGAGAATTTCAGCATGGCCCTGCGGTGGGTTGAGCTTCTTGAGGACTGCTACAAGGAAACCCAGCCGCAATGCCCTGACTTGGAGTCTGGTAGACAGCGTCGGCGTGAGGTGTTCCTGCGAGTCGTGTGGACCGAACGTGACGTACTGCCTGACCCCATTGGTTTGAACGCTGACTCAACGGTGGTCATCGGCCAGCTGGAGGCGATAGCCGCGAGCCTGAACGACAAGGTCAAACTCGCTGAGGTGAAACGGCTCCTGGATGACCCGTCGGTTCAGCGCCGTGTTCTCGCCGCTCTGGAGGCATGGCGACAAGTCCCCGAAAGTTTCATGGCCACCGGTAGCGACAAGCTATGCGAATGGGTCGGGGAGGTCATCGTCGCTTCCGAGGCTGATGCCTTCGCTTCCATTGAAGAGCTGACCGACGGACATCCCGCTTGTGCGAGCAAGGACGCGTTTGACGCCCAACTGGTTAGCCTTGCACGAGACAGTCTTGTTGATGTGGATGCAACGTCGGCTCTGTTCTGTCGGCCCAGCATCAACTCCGAGGATGGTGCTAGACAGGGCTACCTCAGTGCTGCGCCACTAAACCAGGCTCTGTATCAGCGTCTTCGGCCCATCTTCCGCAACGGTTCACCCGTAGGTGTTGACCACGACTCTCTCCCCGGCCAGCTTGAGGCTGAGGGGCGGCGCTGTGCTACTTGGATTGGGGTGGACTCCGACTTTGCCCGCCTTACCCTCCTCCTCGGCTCCCGGGTGATCGTGGGCGTCGGGACAATTCTGTCTTCGTGGGCGGTTGCCAGGCGGCTGCCGAAGGACGCGCTGAACCGACGTGTGGCCGATAGCGCCCGCCTCTTCGCCAGTCTGAGGATGGAATTCTCTCCCTCACGTGCCATCACCGGTGGGAAATCCACGATCTACACGCAGATCATCTGCGGAATGGAGAGCGAGTACATGCGGCGTCTGTGGCGCGCGCTCCATCGGCGTGAGTTCACCAGAAACGGGGCAACCCTCGACCTGCCTACGATTACTAAGACATTGACGGACACCATGTTCACCATCACGAGCTGGGTCGATGAGTCCTGCCGGGCCGAGCAACGGCGGACGGTCATGGCCCCGGCGAAACCAGTCGCGCGCCCGGCGCAACTACTGATGAGCTACCTGTCCGGTTACCTGCATGAGGATCCCCTGGCTGCGGACCCCCACGCCGCTAAGGCAGCCCAAGCCCTGGAAGCGTATCTCGCACAGAGGCCGTCCACCCACGGTGAGCGCCGCACCTCTGCGCGCGCGCGGGCGAACGTGATGAACCGCGCCGAGCTGGAGAGGCTGGCGAGGTTGGCCATCGAGACCGTCTCCACGATCCAGTCGTGCTGCGATGCTTCTGATACTTTGAGAGAACTTCGCGGGCAGGCCACCGACGACGACATTCTCGACTTCATCGGAGGGATGTGATCCGTCATGAAGAAAATGCACACCTCTGCCGTGGGCGCGCCCACCAGCGACCCCTTGGACACGGTCCACCTCTACCTCGAACAGGACGAGTTGGTCATCGCCCCAGCCAACATCCTGCCCGAGGAAGCGCTGCTGCGCCCGGTCCTACCTGTCGACGGCGGCTGGTTGTGCGTGGAACTGCGCACCCAGTCTGGAGACGACATTAACTTCGGATATATGGGTGGTGTTGTCGACTCAGACGACGTTCCGCTATGGGTCGAGCTTGTCTACGGGCATGCAGTCGTGGAGGCTGCACGTGCTTTGCTGGGCTCGAGCGGGACCGACCGGTCGCAGGGCAACGCTGTCGTCGAGACACGGTGGCACTCCGAGCCTACCGAGACGACCCGCTGCCTTGTACGTCTGGCCATGGGGATGTGGATCCGACGCTACTGGCCGAGCCCTACCGCACAGCCGCTGCCGCAACCCGATCATGTTCTGCTGGACCTGGAGCTGGCCTCCCTGTCCTTGCGTGGGCAGGTGCCGGGCTGCTTTGGTCTAGGAGGTATCACTAGCTCGGTCCTGGGGGACTCGGTCGGCATCGTCGAGATCCTGGCGGAGCACGTCATCAAGGGCACCGCTGCTCCGTACCTTCACCGCCGCCTCAGAATTGTGTTGCGTGACCTGCTCAACTGGGTGCTGGAAGGTGAGGAAGCCGGCGTTGCGGACTCCCGGCAGGCTCGTCTGGCACAGCTCCGTGAGGATCTAGGTCGCCACCTCAGGAGCTGTGAGGAGGACCAGTGGGCGCTCGCTGCAGGGCCGCAACCCCATCAGGTAGCAGAGCATCCAGCCAACCCAGATACGAGCTACGACTCGGTGGACTGGGGACTTAACGTACAGGGACTGTTGGACACGGACACTAACTCGGTCACCTGGGAACACGACGGCGACTTGCTGCGCATCAGCGTCCGACTGAGTCCGGCCCGTCTGTCCGAAGACACCCTGCCGCAGGTCCACGCACGTGTCTACCGGCAGGGCATCGCCATGCCCCTGCTAGTCGACCTCGCTGTTGACGGCGGTGGCCACCACTTTGTGGGGACACGCAGGTGTGGACAAGAGGGCATTGAGTGCGTGGACATCGTTTCGGTGGAGCGGCCAGCTCCGGCGCTCCGTGGAGAGTGGCGCCAAGAAATGGTGCGCGAGCAGGAGGAGGCGACTGCGTGGGCGAGGAAGCGGTCCAGCGTGCTGGACTCGCCTTGGCAGCGTGATCCGGGCGAGGCTCTTCCTGACAATCCGGTCCCCGCAGACCTGGATCGGGTCACTCGAGAGCCGTGGCTGGCAGAGGAGACAACGCTTGACAAGCTCTTCCGACCTGTCGCGGGGGAGGGTGAGTCAGCCGCTGCGCTCGAGCACTCCGAGGCGGCACATGCCCTCGACACCAATAGCGAGGACACCCAGCTTCAGCAGGCCGACTGTCTGTTCAACGAAGGCAACGCACTAGCAGACATGGGCCAGCACACCGCCGCTCTCGAGCGCTACCAGGAGGCACACGCTCTGTACGCCGCTATCGAGGGCACCGAGGTTCAGCAGGCCGACTGTCTGTTCAACGAAGGCAACGTACTAGCAGACATGGGCCAGTACACCGCTGCTCTCGAGCGCTACCAGGAGGCACACGCTCTGTACGCCGCTATCGAGGGCACGGAGCTTCAGCAGGCCGACTGCCTGCGCAACGCAGACAAGGCACTTGCGGCAATGGAGTCACACTGAGTTGCGCTCCAGCGCTTCGAGTTGGTCAAGTCTAAAGAGCGGGTTGATTCCCTGCGCAAACCTTAGGCCCCGTACGAAGGAGTTTATGACGGTGGAAACCCTTGAGTTCATTCTGCACGGCGTCGATGCCCCTTCCGGCACCTACCTGGCCTGGGAATCGGCGCAGTGCCCGCCCGGCTTCACGGTCCTGGACCGGTCCCAGCTCATTGAGGTGACCCAGGCGCTAGCCAGAGCGCTGCCCGACTACATCGACGACGATGGCAAGGAAACCCCAGACAGAGGCTTTCATGATGTCTACCCGCCAATCGGCCGTCGCGTCATTGTCGAGGATGACAGGCCTTTGGAAGCCGGCCTCAGTGACGAGGACACGAACCGTTTCCTGCGCGTAGCGCAAGGTCCGTTTCTTAAGCCTGACGCCGAGCTTGAGCTCATGGAAGATGTCGCTGCCGCCGTGCTGCCCGAGGAGTTCGTCTCAGCGGTGCTCACCGCCACCGACGGCGCCCGACGGGTTCTCTTGGTGCTCAACACGCCACCGTCGTGCGGGCAGGTCCCATGGGAGCTGCTGCCGACGGGACGGACGACCGACGACGGGCACGTCGAACGGCTCTTGGATGTAGTCGACATCGTCACAATGGGCGCGATTCTTTCGCGTGACGCCGACCCCACTGTCGCGCACCCCTCCTGGGAGAAGGTCAAGGATGCCCCTGCGCTTTACCTCATCCAGCCGTGGAACCCACAGATCAGCGGTCCCGGGGTGCTGAGTTCAGACTCGCTTCGAGAGTGGGACGAGCGCGTGAGCAAGCGGGGCGCGCGCGGACTGGCGCCGGAAGGAAGTAAGGGCGCCGACCGCATCTGGTTGTCCTCAGCGCTACGGCATGATGACAAGAAAGCTGAGCAAGGGAATAATCGTCGCTTGTCTCACCTGCTGTACGTTGGCCACATGACCGGAGACGGCATGAGCTCGAGGCTCCAGCTCGCCGACGACGCTCGTGTCTTCGGCCGGAGCCCCGTTGACGCCGTCGGCTGCCGCTGGTTCTCCGCCGACGACCTCATCCACGGCACGTGGAAGTGGGGGGACTACACGGCGCACCAGCAGTACCAGCACCGCGAAACGGGAGCAGGGATCGATGTTGGTACTCGTTGGCCTTCCGGCGTCGAGGTTGCGCGTCCGGCGGACAGCCTCACCCCCTTTGACGCCCCGGAGGAGAAGCACGGTCTGATCTTGTGGCCCATGCCGCCGCGCGTTGGTCTGGTGGCCTGCCAGTCCGGCACTGAGTCTCGCCAGCTCGAACCTTTCGGGATGGTGACCGCGATTCTGGAGGCGGGTGCCGAGCTCGTCATGGCCACCCGCTGGACGATGCTCACGGACCTGTTCTTCCAGCGGGTTAGCCAGGACCCGAACGTCCGGCCGTTCTTCGACTTGTCGGTCGTGGTGGACGAGTGCCTGCAGGCTGAGGACCCGGTGCGAGCGATGAATGAGTGGAAGCGCGAGCGCCTGCGCCAATGGCGCAAGCAACCGACCGAGGCCGACTCGCCGTTGACCTGGGCGGGCCTGACTGCGTTCCGCGCACCTGACCGTTCCGTGCAGGATTCGGGTGCCGCTACTTTCGACGACGTCGACGAGCAGACTCGCTGACCCGAGTCGGTACGTTACGAGGGACGACGGCGGTTCCCGCTGGCCTTCCGTCTGTACAGCTTCCGTACCACCAACAAGTGGTGGGACCAGGCTTGTCGCCCGGCCCCACCACCGTCCTGGTCAGTTGTACTTGATTCCACACACAGGGCAGCGCACGAAGCGCTGCGGGTAGGCGATCTCTGCGCCGCAACCCCGGCAGATGTACATTGCGGCGGCCAACATCCGGTTCATCGCGATCCTCCTTCCTCAGTCACTTGGTCTTAGAACACTTAGGGTTCTGCATGCAGCTGTGAGTCGAGTACTTGTTTGCTCTCGCCTCGTTGCACCATGCGCATATGCATTTGCAGGTAGCCATCGTGAGCCCTCCCTCCGCTAACCTCTGATTTCCTCTGACACTTCTATTGACGGATGGAGACTGTCGAGGCGCGTATGCCAGCGGCGGCGGAGCGGGTCTGACGACGGGCTGCGTACCTGAGCCTGACTCCTGACACGAGAATGTGCCGAGCACGGAACCTGCTTGTGTGACGGGTCGGTGGGACAATCGTTTGCGGATCGCCATCGTCGGCGTCCCTCCGCAATACACGCATGCCGACAGGACGCTAAGGACGACGTTATGGCACTCTCACCTCCTGTGAGCGAGACGCTCGCTCGCGCGATGCAGCTGTTCGAGCAGGGCAACGAGAACGTCGACTCTATGAGGTACTCGGAGGCCGTCGACTCATACCGGCGGGCCTTGGAGGCGTTCACGCAGGTCGACCGTGCTCATGTGCCCATCGAGTACGCCCAATGCCTGGCCAATCATGCCCTGAGCCTCGCCGTGCTCGATAAACACGACGAGGCCAGGGACCGCTACGAAAGGGCACTTGATGCCCTAGCCAGCTACGAGAGCCGCCATCCCGGCGATCGTGCACGTTGCCTGCGGGACCGAGTGGGAATCCTGACGAATCTTGCCGGCATTCTTCTCGATGAGGAATGTGTGCTTCAGGCGGAATCAGTTCTTCGAGATGCTATTGATGTTCTTAAGGAGCTTCCTGGAAGCGATCTTGAGCGCGCCCGTACTGCGTTGCGCCTCGCCGATGCTCTCGCGGAACAGAGGCGTCTTGACGAAGCGGAGCACTACTGCCGGGAGAGTTTGGACACCTTAGCTCACACCGATGGTTGCGAGGAAGATCTTGGGCGAGCGTTCACGAGTCTTGGTGTCATTGAGATGGAGAAAGGAGACCTCGGTGTCTCCGTTGACTCGTTACTATGTGCGCTGAACCACTTGGGGGGCGTTGAGGGGGCAGAGTACAGCCGTGCCTGCGCACTGGGGAACCTTGGGAACGCGTATCGAAAGATTGGCAGGCTCTCAGACTCGGAACTATCCCACCGCCACGCGCTGCGGATTTTTGAGCAGGTCGAGGGCTCAGGCTTCAACCGAGCCTACACTCTGCAGAATCTAGCCCTGACAACCATGGAGCAAGGGCGCTGGGAGGAATCTGAGGAACTATTCACGCAGGTGCTTCACGACTATGCGAATCTAGGGATTCCTGCCGTGGAGCGTGCGCGGACGATGATGAATCTCGCTTCGATTCAACGTTATCAGGATTGTCCTTCACGAGCCGAGGACCTATGTCGCGAGGCTCTGGCTCTTATTGATGAGGACGAGACTCAGCAGCTTTTGGCTGGAGTGATCTGGCTCAACCTGGCTAACGCATTGAAGGATCAGGATCGGCTCGCCGATGCAGAGACAGGGTATCGCCGAGCCCTCCAGGAGTTCGAAAGCTCTGAGGTTGGCATCGACAATTGGGCGCTAACGGTGTTGAACCTGGCTGTCACCGTTGCGGACCAGGGGAGGTATTCCGAAGCCACAGCACTATTCACACAGGCCCGCAGACGGTTCGAGGAACTGGGGATGCGGTTCGAGACCGGGATCGTCGACTACGAGGAGGCAAAGGCAAATCTCCGCTTGGCCCACGATGCAGGCAAAGCCCCTGAAGGTGTGAATCTACTGCGGCGTGCTCTGGCTCTCTCGGTGGGTGCAGCAAGGGACGCGGAGCGTCGCCGTTTTCAGTTTCCGGACGAGGAAAGCAGGATGCTGTGGATCACTCGTGTGGCTCAACCTTCCATGGACTTGGCGTTGCTGATTGCGTCTGAGGTCGGCGACGCCGCACTCATCGGCGAGCTCGTTGCGACCTGGCGCATGGCCGGCACAGTGTCCGGCTTGCAGGAAGTATCCAACCCCACGTCGAATGCCCACCCGTGGCCCTACGGTGCCTGGGCCCTCCTAGTGTCCGAGGCCGGAGCGACGATGCTGCCGACGAGCCTGGCTGCCGGATCAGGCAGACCGACTGGTTCAACAGCGTGGCTGCGGCGCTCAGCCGGGCCGCACCTGTTACTTCCCTTCCGCAGCCGTCTAGCACTAGGTGACTACCGATACTACGAAGACGATACAGGCACTCATCTGCATGCCTTCCCCGTAGTCAGCCGCTACCGGTGATGTGGGTGAGGGAAAGTGGTGGCGCCCGGTGGATTGTCCCACCGGGCGCCACTGTGGTTGAGGGCTGTGATCTATTGGGTCAGTGCGCCTTGATGGTGACCACCCTGTTGGCACGGGCCGCTGCCTCGATGAGGGAGCCGGTGTCGTCGATGTCGTTGACGCGTCCAGGGCATTGGGCCCCCTTGCCTTCAACGGTGATCGTGTCGGAGGGCACGCCGTTGGCAATGAGCAGGTCTGCAACCGCTTGAGCGCGGCTGATGCTGAGGGCGGCGCGCCCCTCGGGGGTGCCAGCGTTCGCTGTGCACCCGGTGACGATGGTGCTGGTGGCGGCCGAGGCGGTGATCTGTTGCGCGATGGAGGCTACCGTGACTTCGGCGGCCTGGGGGTCTAGAAATGTTGCCTCATCGGCGATGAAAGGAAGCACAGACTCGGGCAGGCTGACCGTGAGGCCGCCGATAGATGTCGGCGAGGGGTCGATGGGGGTCACCTTGGGCAGAGTGAGGGTAGTTGAGGTGGTTGTCGGCAGGGCCTGAGTGACGAGCTCAAGGGTCCCGCCTGCGCGGTCGATCACTGTATGCCAGATCTGGGAAAGACGGTACTGGGCGGCCTCGTCCAGGCGCTCTTGGGGGGAGGTCGTGTTGCCCATGCCGTACCAACGGACGTGGATTCCGGTCAGGTCGGGTAGCAGGTGTGCGGTAGCCATGGTCTCCACGGAGGCGGGGACGTCGGCGTTGGTGGCCAGCAGATCAGTTTGGAGTAGTGACACAGAGCCGATGGTCGACAAGCCACTGTCGATGACGACGATGGTGGGGTTGGCGCTGCCGCGCACCTGGTCGGCGGCGTCCGCGAGGGCGGCGAGCACATCAGTCTCGGGAGAGTCAGCTATCGAGGCGGCTAGGTTCTCGCGGATGCTCGTGGCGTGAGCGATGCGGTCCTGCTTGTTGACCGTGGAGTTGGACGTGCGGGTTTTCAGTGACAGCATTTTGACGGTGGTGGGCTCGCCGTCGGTGGAGTGGAAGGTCACCGTGCCGTTGGTCTCAACGACGTTGAGGATCTCGTTGTCCAGCACGGAGGGCTGCCAGACGTCCAAGGCGGGCTGGTTGGCTCGGGTTGAGTAGACGAATGCGGTTCGCTGGTCGGGGTTGAAGGCCATCGTGGAGCCGTTGTCGCAGGCAGCCAGCGTGGCGCTGCCCAGGGCGAGAGCAAGGAGAGTGGACCAGTATGTGCTGAGGCGTCGTGCGCCCTTGTTGTGTGTCATGCGGCTTTTGACGGATGGGGGCGGCAGGTCCGCCGCAGGGTGTTGGTTGGCCGCTGGTTGGTCAGGTTGGTTCGTGTCCATCCGTCTGAAAGCACATGATCAACGCACATGTCTCAAGCGTCACGACCCAGCAGCGCACCCGGCTGGGCATGAGCGCTCCCAGTGACCGCTTCAGGGGTGCGCCCAACCTTGCGCAGGCGGAGCGCCAGGGCCGGCGGGACTACCGGATGCTGGTCCGCGATGACGGAACCACTCCGTGGATTATTTCGGAGACCAACCGTACTGCGGCGGCCATCCAGGTCGTCTCTCAGGAGCTGGCTGACAATGTCGCCGGAATCGACGCGTCTATCGCTGTTGATGCCGAGCGCATCCGTTCGCGGGGCGCGCCACCCGCACCGTCGTCGGATGGACCGATGTCGTCGGATGGTGGTGGAACCTCGCTGGAGGCCTATCGCTTCCTGCGGTCCCAGCGTGCTGCGGCGGCCAGGGCCGAGGCGGACGCCGCCGAGCTGCGGGCAGCTCGCGACCGCCTGTCCTCCTCCCTGGAGACCCGGCGTTTCCTCCATGACCAGGCCAGGGATCTGGTCCGGGAGCTCGCCGCGATCGGTACCTCGCGCATCGCCGCCTACCGTCGCGGTATGGAGCGGGGCCCGTGGTGGTCGCGGATCTTTCTTGGACGGCGGCCAGCGATCAGCGCCCCAGTGCCCGTCTGTGAGCCGTCGGTCGCCTGGTTCCGGGACGACCTGCCCTTCCTGCACCCGCGCATTACCGACGACGTCGAAGTGCTCTCGTGGTCGTGGATGGCCTTTCGCGATCCTGCCCTGGACCCAGCTAGTGGCCAGTGAATGCGCCCATATTGAAGGAGGAAAACATGAAACCATTCTGGCGTTCCCCGGCAGGGAAGACCCGCCCCACGCCCAATGACGATGACATGACACTTCACCTCGACGACGCAACCACCCTGACGGCCCAGGCGCCTACTTCGCCGGTCAACCACGCTGACTTTGTGGCGGTCGCCGAGCAGCAGGCGATTGCTGACGCCTCCCGCCCGGTCCATGACGCCGACTCGTTGAGTACGGGCTCGCGAGAGTTGGCGTATCTCAGTCGGCTCGACAGCTGGGGGAAGGTCAAGGCCTCCGAGGCCACGATCCGTGCGAATGACGATTACCTCAACCAGCAAAGCATTATCGGCGCGATCGAGGCGTGCTCCCGTCAGCAGCGCCGGGCGCAGGAGCGCACTGCCCAGGCGGAGGCTGAGGCCCAGGAGGCGAAGGCAGTGTGTGTTGCTGGCGTTGGTGCGTCCGCGACCGCCAGGGTGGAGCAGGGGGGCTACGCCTTCCGGCGCTACGTGGTCATGGGCCTTGTCGCTCTGGCTTTTGCTGGTGAGATCCAGCTCAACTACTTAGGTCTTAGCTTCTTCGCCCTGTCGGCTCTGGAGACCTACGTGATTGCTGTGGCTGTGGCCATCATACTCTTCGCTGGTGCGGGTCAGGTTGTGCACGCTTTCCAGGACCGTAACCCGGCTAAGTGGGTGGCGTTGGTGGGCTTCCTTAGTGTGCTGGTGTCGGTTGCAATCATGCTCACCGTCCTGCGCGAAGCCGCAGTGACCTTGAGTACGACTGACGTCTCGGGGCTCGGGCCGTCGGGTGCTGCCTCGCCGTCGGGGCCCACTTTGCTGCGAGTATCCTCCTTTGTTGGGCTCACGGCGATGCAGATCGCCTTCCCCCTGACCATCGCCCTCATCGAGCTCCTTGACTCGCCAGAGGCCAAGGCCTACCACCAGGCCCTTCGCAGGCTTGCCAAGGCCAAGCGTAAAGAGCAGCTCCTCGAGAGCAAGCACCCCGACCTGCCCGAGAGGATGGAGGTTGCTCGTATGCGCGCAAGGAGCGCTCAAGAGCGCCCTGAGCTCGAAAGAGATCTCATCGATCGAGTGGTTGAGGACGCCCAGGACACCTACGTGTGCACCTACCTGCAGGCGTCTGGTTCACCAGAATTGACGACTGCCATGGACATTCGCCTCGATGCCACTGAGCGGCGCGCTTCTCAGGCGGAGCGCTGAGATGTGGTGGGTGACGTTCTGGCAGTGGGCCACGGGGGGAGGCAAGCCTGCCGGGCAGTGCCGCTACTGTGAGAACACCCTCGTCCGGTGCCCGTCGTGCCGAGGCGACTGGCGCGTCGGCTGCCCCCACTGTGGTGTCGGCCTCGTGTGTCCCGAGCACCGGGCCTTCTGGCTGGTGTAGAACCGGCGGCGATGCCCGGGCGGGTGCTTCACCTCCTGCCCGGGCATCGGCCCGCCTACCGGCACTCCTTCAACTGGCAACCACCAACAAGGCAACGGGCAGGGCTGGATTAGCACCGCTCTGTGTGGGTGGAAGGACCAGCCTGACCCCCAAGGAGGAGAACATGAACTCGCACGAAGTGAGTGGGCCCGGCCCGGAAAGGCAGTTGCGGAGGACGTTTGTCCTTGAAGGACTCACCCGTCAGGCGATGCCCGAACGTGTTGCCGACATGGTGACCGCGCGGCTGCTTGCAGTTGTTGCCGAGCAGCCGCCACAGGCGGTGGTCACCTTGACACTCGAGGCTGAACGCGATGGCGAGGTGACGGTGAGTGTCGAGGTCAATGGTGCTGGACCGACCTTCGGTGAGGACCTGCAGTGGTGTTCTGAGACAGCCCACTCCTGGAAGGAGGACACGACGGGGGCTAAGCCGTCGTTTCAGGTACCGGCGGTGATGTGCGAAGTGGTGGCGGAGGCGGCCATCCGGCCCCGCTTTATGCCCTCCCCGTTGCCGGGCCCGGAGGGATCGGACGGAGCACCGCTGCTGGTACTCGACAACGCCGTCGGAAACAGCGACTCAGTGGCGGGACGGGCCCTGACTACCTGGCCCAACCAGATGGTGACCTCTGGGATTCCGCTGGTGCGGGTGCTGCGATCAACGGGTGGCAGCATGCGGGTGCACATGGGGCCGGCCAGCGAGGTCGAGCGGCTCATGTTAGAGGACACGCTCCTGCGCACGGAGGGACGTGCCTCCCTCGAGGCCACCATGCGTTACCTGGGCGTGCCAGTACGCATGCGGGTGCTGGTGGGTGTCCACGACGGCAACTCCCTCCCAGCTCGGCTCGCCGCCATCTTGGACGGATTGGCCAGTGACCTCACACTTGTGCCGGTGGACGGGCCGTATAATCGCCGTCGGCTCTGGCTCGGAGAAGACGGATTCCTCCAGGGACACGCAGTACCGCGCGGAATGGCCCAGGGGCTGGTGCGCGTGCCGGTGGCGGGCGAGGTGGCCGAGGTGATCGGTATGCCATGCGCCACCTCCACGATTGCCGACGTCCCGCTTGCCGAAGCACTGCCCGAAGACGGGATCCGCCTGGGGACGGGACTGGACTCAACCGGGCGAGAGGTCGATGTCACGATCAGCGTGACCCAGACCACTCAGCACATGCACGTCATGGGAGCCTCGGGATCCGGCAAGACGACCCTCACTGCGGCCGTCATCGGCGAGTGCGTGCGGAAGGGCATGGGCGTCACAGTGATCGACCCGCACGGCCCCCAGGTTGACCGGCTGCTGCGTGAGCTGGTTCTGCCCGAGGGGCGCCAGTTGCACGTGGTGCGGGTCGGGGATCTGGACCACCCAGTTCCCATCAATCCCTTCTCAGGGCGAGACCACGACCTCGTCACGGCAGAGGTCCTTGAGATGCTATACGCCATCTACGACCCGCAGCGCCAGGGCATCATAGGGCCGCGCTTCGAACGGCTATTCCGCCAGGTCATGGACGCTCTCCATCTGCTCCTGGGCGACCGCGCCACCATCAGCCTGGTCCCCGAGGTCCTGCTCGACCGGGAGCGGGTGCGTTCGGTGGCTCGCGCGGTCAACGCCAAGGACCACAACCTGGCCCGGGCGCTGACGTCAGAGCTGGTGGAGAACAAATCCGCCGAGTTCAACGACGTGCTGGCATGGGTGACCTCCAAGTTCGACCAGCTCATCCGTTCGCGTCTCATGCGAAACGTCATGGGCTCGGGAATGGAGATGATCGACGTCGCCGAGGTGATGCGTCGTGGTGACGTGCTGCTGATCGACCTGGCGGCGCCCCGGATTGGGGCTGCGCAAGCCCAGTTCATCGGGATGACCTGGCTGCTGGAGCACGCGATGGCAATGGGAGAGCGGCATGACTGGGAGCTGCCGCACCTCGTTGCTGTGGACGAAGTGCAGCTGTTCTCCGCCGGCGGGCTGCCCGAAATGCTCGCTGAGGGACGTAAGTTCGGCATAAGCCTGCTGCTGGCCCACCAGCACATGGGCCAACTCAGCCCGGGGCTGGCGGCGGCCCTCGAGGCCAACGCATCCAGCGTCGTGGCGTTGCGCTCTTCCCTGCAGGACGCGCCGCGGGTGGCAGAGCGGATCGGCACCTGGGCAGGCGGCTCGCTCAGCCGCCTGCCCAACATGCGCGCAGCCACGACGCTGGCAACTCCGGCCGGGCAGACCCAAGCTTTCACCCTGCGGGTTGACCACAACGAGCGCGTGAGCGCTGCCGAGCGGGACAACCCGGGGGCCGCTGACGTCCGAGCGCAGCAGGCCGAGGCCAGCTTCCGGAGGCGCCTGGGCGCCTTGGGGAAGGTGCGCCCCCTCACCGGTGAGGACCTGGAAACCGTCATCCGCAGAAGCAACATCACCCCGTCGACCAGTGCGACCGGCACGTCCTTCCTCGAAAACTGGCTCGAAGTGCGCGCCCGGGCGCAGCAGACGAATCCGGCGGGCCACGACTTGCAGGAACGGCGCGCCTTGACACAGCAGACAATCGACGTGATCGACGCCTGGCGTAGAGAGCGCGCCCTTACAGAGCAGTCAGCCCAGGCGGGCAAGGCGCCGGTGGGGCAGGAGGCCGGGAAGTACCCAGCGGAGGAACCCAAGTGACGTGTCCGGCATCCGGGTTCTCAGGGTGCGCTCTTAGCGGTAGTTTGCGTGGATGGGTGTGGGGGCAGGGTTGGGGGTGGTGGGCAGGCTGGTGTTGTGGGAGTTGAGGGCGGTGCGGTGGTGGGGCATGACTAGGCGTGGGCCAGGTCTGCGGGGTAGGTCGGTGCCTGACATGGCTGTCTGTGAGCCGATGGGTGGTGCTGCAGCTAGGGCGGGAGAGTCAGCGTGAGTATCGGTTTGTGGGGTGTTGGAGTGTGTCGGCAGGGTGGCGTCTGGCCATGGGGTGGGTGCTATGTCGGCTAAGAGTGGCAATTGCGGGCCAAGGAGTGCGTTGGCCTTGAGGTCTTTGGGGCTGGGGGTGTGGGTGTTGATTTTGAGGTCGAGGACGCCGACGGTGCGCCAGGAGGCGATGAGGTCGGAGACCAGTTCGGCGCGGCCAAGATATCCCGCCAGCATGATGGCCAGGTCCATCACGTCCTCAGCCCGGTTGTGGATCCAGGCTTCGCGTTGGCTGGGTTTAGCGAGGCGGAACCTGGCCTGGTCCATCCACAGTGCCGCCTTTAAGGCCAGAGCCAGGCTCTCCTCAAGAAGCTCGACCGCTTTCCGTTCATCCTCACGAGAGGCAGCCGCCCAGGATAATGCCAATGCGCGCAAATAAGTGATATAGGTGACGAGCTCTTCGTTTTCGCTGTTGCGGGCTAATTTATCGGCTTGGCTTGCGAAGGAAAGTGCCTCCTCTGGTGAGTCTTTGCTCGAGTACAGACTGCTGAGCTTAAGCATCAAGGATGCCTGCATGGCTTCGGTTCCGGGTTCATCTTGGAGGGCGTCGAACGCATCCTGATAACTGCGGATCAATGCACCTATGTCGGTCTGTTCTGTGTCGCTGGCTGCCGCAGAGAGGCTGCGGGCGTAGAGGCAATTGGCTTGGTCGAGCTGGGTGTTAGGGATGGTGGTGTAGAGGGCCAATGCAGCGTCGTAGCGCTTGAGAGCTTCGCCGTGTTGGCCCAGGTAGTAGAGTGCGAGGCCTGTGTTGAGCAGGCAGTTGGCTTGTTGGCGTTGGGTGTTGTCGAGGGTGGTGTAGAGGGTGTGGGCGGCGTCGAATTGCTCGAGAGCTTCGCCGTGTTGGCCCAAGTTGCGTAGTGCGATGCCTGCGTCGTAGAGGCAGTCAGCTTGGTCGCGTTTGGTGTTGTCGAGGGTGGTGTAGAGGGTGTGGGCGGCGTCGTAGCGCTTGAGTGCTTCGGTGTACTGGCCCAAGTTGCGTAGTGCGATGCCTGCGTTGAACTGGCAGTTGGCTTGGTCGTGTTGGGTGTTGTCGAGGGTGGTGTAGAGGGTGTGGGCGGCGTCGTAGCGCTCGACGGCTTCGGTGTGTTGGCCCATGTCCGCTAGTGCGTTGCCTGCGTTGAACTGGCAGTTGGCTTGGTCGCGTTGGGTGTTGTCGAGGGCGGTGTAGAGGGTGTGGGCGGCGTCGAATTGCTCGAGAGCTTCGCCGTGTTGGCCCAAGTTGCCCAGCGCGTTGCCTGAGAGATAAAGGCAGTTGGCCTGTTGGTGCTGGGTGTTAGGGATGGTGGTGTAGAGGGCTAGGGCGGACTCGAAACGCTCGACCGCTTCGAGGTATTGGCCCAAGTTGCCCAGTGTGACGCCCGAGAGGTACAGGCAGAGGCCCTGTTGGCGTCCGGTGCCTTCAATGTTGCTGTATAGGGCCTGTGCGGTATTGAAGTGGTTGAGCGCGGTGGCGTTGTCACCTTGCTGGAGCGCGCTAATGGCCTCTTGGAACAATGCCTGCGCAATGACGAGGGCCATGTCTTCGGAGGCTTGGGAGACGTCGTCGGCCATAACCGGCTCCTGTCTGTAACGGCCGGGAGGCTGGGGGAGTCGACGTCGGCCTGCGGGGGCGGAGGATACCAGTCGTGATGATACCGGGCTCCGGTTTGAAGGGAGCCGGGGCGCCGCTGAGCAAGGCTGTTGCGCTCGCGTTGTCGTCTACCGTGGTCGACAGGTTCTTCGTTGACGCCTGGATGAAGAGCCACACCCGAGCGCAGAGGACGGTTAGGAAATCCTCCGATGACGAAGGCAAGTGGTGGAGCCGTCCGTCATAACAAGCGTGCCCGCAGCAGTCCGGCATGGGGTGGGGCAAGAGCGAGAAACGAGGCAACATCATGCAGGCGAATCCGGAGAACCTCCTCGAGTTTCTGCGCAGGGAACTGGCGAAGAGGCTGACGCCTCGGGAGATCATGCGGCTCAGCGAGGATGAAATGCGCGTCCTGACGGCGCAGGTCTACAGCGAGATGGAGCTACGGGTGGGCAAGCGTTTGTCCGCTCCACTGGCCGACGCAGAGATAGAAGAGTTCGAGAACATCCTCAACGACCCGGAGAAAGGGGAGGTCGACTCAGCCATTTGGGTGGCCAAGCACTGCCCGAACTACCCGCAGATCGTCATGGAGACAATGGCTGAGGTGGTCGAGGAGACCGGGCAGGCAGTCGCCGCTGTACTGCATGCTGAGGTGGTAGCCGCTCGGGTAGGGGTCACACATCCCCCAATTAGACCCGACTCGTGATGCTTTTGGGTCGGTGGTGTCCTAGAGGGGCACGTTTCGTTGTCATGGCGGCGAGTGGTTCTGTGCTTGGCACTCTCACGTGTCAGGAGCCAGGTCCGAGGATGTTCTTAGCGGTAGTTCGCGTGGATGGGTGTGGGGGCAGGGTTGGGGGTGGTGGGCAGGCTGGTGTTGTGGGAGTTGAGGGCGGTGCGGTGGTGGGGCATGACTAGGCGTGGGCCAGGTCTGCGGGGTAGGTCGGTGCCTGACATGGCTGTCTGTGAGCCGATGGGTGGTGCTGCAGCTAGGGCGGGAGAGTCAGCGTGAGTATCGGTTTGTGGGGTGTTGGAGTGTGTCGGCAGGGTGGCGTCTGGCCATGGGGTGGGTGCTATGTCGGCTAAGAGTGGCAATTGCGGGCCAAGGAGTGCGTTGGCCTTGAGGTCTTTGGGGCTGGGGGTGTGGGTGTTGATTTTGAGGTCGAGGACGCCGACGGTGCGCCAGGAGGCGATGAGGTCGGAGACCAGTTCGGCGCGGCCAAGATCTCCCGCCAGCTTGATGGCCAGGTCCATCACGTTCTCAGCTTTGTTGTGGATCCAGGCTTCGCGTTGGCTGGGTTTAGCGAGGCGGAACCTGGCCTGGTCCATCCACAGTGCCGCCTTTAAGGCCAGAGCCAGGCTCTGCTCAAGAAGCTCCGTCTTTTCCTGTTCATCCTCACGAGAGGCAGCGATCTCGGTTAACACCAATGCGCACAAAAAAGTGGTATTGGTGACGAGATCTTCGTTTCCGATGTTGCGGGCTAATTTATCGGCTTGGCTTGCGAAGGAAAGTGCCTCCTCTGGTACGTCTTTACCCAAGTACAGACTGCTGAGCTTAAGCATCAAGGATGCCTGCATGGCTTCGGTTCCGGGCTCATTTTGGAGGGTGTCCAACGCATCTTGATAACTGCGGATCAATGCACCTATGTCGGTCTGTTCTGTGTCGTTGGCTGCCGCAGAGAGGCTGCGGGCGTAGAGGCAATTGGCTTGGTCGAGTTGGGTGTTGGGGAGGGTGGTGTAGAGGGCCAATGCAGCGTCGTAGTGCTTGAGAGCTTCTGTGTGCTGGCCCAGGTTGTAGAGTGCGATGCCTGCGTTGAACTGGCAGTTGGCTTGGTCGAGTTGGGTGTTGTCGAGGGTGGTGTAGATGGCTAGGGCGGCGTCGTAGTGCTTGAGAGCTTCGGTGTGCTGGCCTAAGCCAGCCAGCACAATGCCTGTGTCGAGCAGGCAGTTGGCTTGTTGGAGTTGGGTGTTGTCGAGGGTGGTGTAGAGGGTGTGGGCGGCGTCGTAGCGCTTGAGAGCGCCGGGGTACTGGCCCAAGTTGCGTAGTGCGATGCCTGCGTTGAACTGGCAGTTGGCTTGGTCGTGTTGGGTGTTGTCGAGGGTGGTGTAGAGGGTGTGGGCGGCGTCGTAGCGCTCGACGGCTTCGGTGTGTTGGCCCAGGTTGCGTAGTGCGTGGCCTGCACCGTAGAGGCAGTCAGCTTGGTCGTGTTGGGTGTTGTCGAGGGTGGTGTAGAGGGTGTGGGCGGCGTCGTAGCGCTCGACGGCTTCGGTGTGTTGGCCCAGGTTGCGTAGTGCGTTGCCTGCGTTGAACTGGCAGTTGGCTTGGTCGTGTTGGGTGTTGTCGAGGGTGGTGTAGAGGGTGTGGGCGGCGTCGTAGCGCTCGACGGCTTCGGTGTGTTGGCCCATGTCCGCTAGTGCGAGGCCCGCGTTGAACTGGCAGTTGGCTTGGTCGCGTTGGGTGTTGTCGAGGGTGGTGTAGAGGGTGTGGGCGGCGTCGTAGCGCTCGACGGCTTCGGTGTGTTGGCCCAGGTTGCGCAGTGCGTTGCCTGTGTTGAACTGGCAGTTGGCTTGTTGGCGTTGGGTGTTGGGGAGGGTGGTGTAGAGGGTGTGGGCGGCGTCGTAGCGCTCGACGGCTTCGGTGTGTTGGCTCAGGTTGCGCAGTGCGTTGCCTGTGTTGAACAGGCAGTCAGCTTGTTGGCGTTGGGTGTTGTCGAGGGTGGTGTAGATAGCGATGGCGGCGTCGTAGCGTTCGAGTGCTTCGGTGTGCTGGCCCAAGTTGCGCAGTGCGATGCCTGCACCGTAGAGGCAGTTGGCTTGTTGGCGTTGGGTGTTATCGAGGGTGGTGTAGAGGGCAAGGGCGGCGTCGTAGCGCTTGACTGCTTCGGTGTGTTGGCCCAAGTCTGCTAGTGCGACGCCTGAGAGATACAGGCAGATGGCCTGTTCGCGTTGGGTGTTAGGGATGGTGGTGTAGAGGGTGTGGGCGGCGTCGTAGCGCTTGACTGCTTCGGTGTGTTGGCCCAAGTTCTCTAGTGTGATGCCTGAGAGATACAGGCAGTTGGCTTGGTCGTGTTGGGTGTTGTCGAGGGCGGTGTAGAGGGTTAGGGCGGCCTCGAAGTGGTCGAGAGCTTCGGTGTGCTGCCCCAAGTCTGCTAGTGCGACGCCTGAGAAATACAGGCAGATGGCCTGTTCGCGTTGGGTGTTGTCGAGGGTGGTGTAGAGGGTTAGGGCGGCGTCGTAGCGCTCGACGGCTTCGGGGTGTTGACCCAAGTCTGCTAGTGCGACGCCTGAGAGATACAGGCAGTTGGCTTGGTCGTGTTGGGTGTTGTCGAGGGTGGTGTAGAGGGTTAGGGCGGCCTCGAAGTGGTCGAGAGCTTCGGGGTGTTGACCCAAGCCTGCTAGTGTGACGCCCGCGCTGAGCAGGCAGTTGGCTTGTTGGCGTTGGGTGTTATCGAGGGTGGTGTAGAGGGCAAGGGCGGCGTCGAATCGCTCGACGGCTTCGGTGTGTTGGCCCAATTTGTACAGCGCGTTGCCTGCACCGTAGAGGCAGTCAGCTTGGTCGTGTTGGGTGTTGGGGAGGGTGGTGTAGAGGGCAAGGGCGGCGTCGTAGCGCTCGAGAGCGCCGGTGTACTGGCCCAATTCGCGCAGTGCGCGGCCTGCACCGTAGATGCAGTCGGCTTGTTGGCGTTGGGTGTTGGGGAGGGTGGTGTAGAGGGCAAGGGCGGCGTCGTAGCGCTCGAGAGCGCCGGTGTACTGGCCCAATTCGCGCAGCGCGATGCCTGCGTCGTAGAGACAGATGGCTTGGGCGAGTTGGGTGTTGGGGAGGGTGGTGTAGAGGGCAAGGGCGGCGTCGTAGCGCTCGAGAGCGCCGGTGTACTGGCCCAATTCGCGCAGCGCGATGCCTGCGTCGTAGAGGCAGATGGCTTGGTCGCGTTGGGTGTTAGGGATGGTGGTGTAGAGGGCAAGGGCGGCGTCGAATCGCTCGAGTGCAGTGGCGTGCTGGTCCAAGTCTGCTAGTGCGAGGCCTGCGTTGAGCAGGCAGTTGGCTTGTTGGCGTTGGGTGTTGGGGAGGGTGGTGTAGAGGGCAAGGGCGGCGTCGTAGCGCTCGAGTGCAGTGGTGTACTGGCCCAATTCGCGCAGCGCGTTGCCTGCGTCGTAGAGGCAGTTGGCTTGGTCGCGTTGGGTGTTAGGGATGGTGGTGTAGAGGGTGTGGGCGGCGTCGTAGCGCTTGAGAGCTTCGGTGTGTTGGCCCAATTTGCGTAGTGCGATGCCTGCGTCGTAGAGGCAGATGGCTTGTTGGCGTTGGGTGTTAGGGATGGTGGTGTAGAGGGTGTGGGCGGCGTCGTAGCGCTCGAGTGCAGTGGCGTGCTGGCCCAAGGTGTAGAGCGTGTTGCCTGAGAGGTATAGGCAGTTGGCTTGGTCGTGTTGGGTGTTGGGGAGGGTGGTGTAGAGGGTGTGGGCGGCGTCGAATCGCTCGAGTGCAGTGGCGTGCTGGTCCAAGTCTGCTAGCGCGAGGCCTGCGTTGAGCAGGCATTTGGCTTGTTGGCGTTGGGTGTTAGGGATGGTGGTGTAGAGGGTGTGGGCGGCGTCGTAGCGCTCGACGGCTTCGGTGTGCTGGCCCAAGGTGTAGAGCGTGTTGCCTGAGAGGTATAGGCAGTTGGCTTGGTCGCGTTGGGTGTTGGGGAGGGTGGTGTAGAGGGTGTGGGCGGCGTCGTAGCGCTCGACGGCTTCGGTGTGCTGGCCCAAGGTGTAGAGCGTGTTGCCTGAGAGGTATAGGCAGTTGGCTTGGTCGCGTTGGGTGTTAGGGATGGTGGTGTAGAGGGTGTGGGCGGCGTCGTAGCGCTCGACGGCTTCGGTGTGCTGGCCCAAGTTGTGCAGCGCGTTGCCTGCACCGTAGAGGCAGTCAGCTTGGTCGAGTTGGGTGTTGGGGAGGGTGGTGTAGAGGGTGTGGGCGGCGTCGTAGCGCTCGACGGCTTCGGTGTACTGGCCCAAGTTGCGCAGCGCGTTGCCTGCGTTGAACAGGCAGTTGGCTTGGTGGCGTTGGGTGTTGTCGAGGGTGGTGTAGAGGGCAAAGGCGGCGTCGAATCGCTTGAGAGCGCCGGTGTGCTGGCCCAAGTTGCGCAGCGCGAGGCCTGCACCGTAGAGGCAGATGGCTTGTTGGCGTTGGGTGTTAGGGAGGGGGGTGCAGAGGGCAAGGGCGGCGTCGTAGCGCTCGACGGCTTCGGTGTGCTGGCCCAAGTTGCGCAGCGTGTTGCCTGAGAGGTACAGGCAGTTGGCTTGGTCGCGTTGGGTGTTGTCGACGGTGGTGTAGAGGGTGTGGGCGGCGTCGAATCGCTCGAGAGCGCCGGGGTACTGGCCCAGGTTGCGCAGCGCGATGCCTGCGTCGTAGAGACAGATGGCTTGTTCGAGTTGGGTGTTAGGGATGGTGGTGTAGAGGGCAAGGGCGGCCTCGAATCGCTCGAGAGCGCCGGTGTACTGGCCCAAGTTGCGCAGCGCGTTGCCTGAGAAATACAGGCAGTTGGCCTGTTGGCGCTGGGTGTTAGGTAGGGCGGCGTAGACGGCCTGTGCGGCCTCGAAGTGGTCGAGCGCGGTAGCGTTGTTACCTTGCTGGAGCGCGTCAATGGCCTCTCGGAACAATGCCTGCGCAGTGGCTCGGGCCGTATCGTCGGAGACTGGGGCGAGGTCGTCGGCCATAACCGGCTCCTGTCTGTAACGGCCGGGAGGCTGGGGGAGCCGACGTCGGCCTGCGGGGGAGGAGGATACCAGTCGTGATGATACCGGGCTCCCCGTGCACGACGAGCTCAGGGGGCTGCGACTCTTAATTCAGTGTGCCGGCAGCCTCGGGAAGGATCTGGAGTGTTCCCGCAGTCATTGCCGCACGGTAACACCCGGGTTCCCAGCCCAGTAGCGGCACCACCAGGTGTCGCTCGACCTCCCGCTGGAGCCTGCGCGCGCCGTCGGGATGTGCCAATGCCCTGGTCACCAGCCAACGGACTACGTCCTCCTGAACGCTTACGTGGTAGCCGGCTGCTTGGCTGACTTCTTCGAAGCGTTCGAGCATCCGGTGGAGCAGCGTTGTCATCCGAGCCCGGTCGAAGGGGTGCATGATGATGACCTCGTCGAGGCGGTTGAACACCTCTGGGGGCAGCATGCGGCGAACCTCGGCGTGAGCAGCACCTGTGCGATCTTCCCCCTCACCAAAGCCCGTGTGTACGCGGGTAAGTGCTTGCGCGCCTGTGTTCGCGGTCAGGATGACGTCCAGGCTCGTGGCATCGACTGTTCTGCCCGAGTAGTCGGTGAGCGTGCCGTTGCCGAGCAGCTCGAGCAACAGGGCATCGCGCAGTACGGGATCGGCCTTGTCCACCTCGTCGAGCAGCAGCACGGCCGACGGCGTGCGTGCGATGCGTGACGTCAGCCATTGCTCCCGGTTGTCTGAGCCCACATATCCCGGCGGTGCGCCGAGCAAAGAGGAGGACAGGTGTCCCGAGGTTAGTGACCCCATGTCCACGCGGATCAGGTGGGTCTCATACTGGCCGTGCTTACGCAGAGCGTTGACCAACGTCTGTGCCAGCAACGTCTTGCCGGTACCAGTCGAACCGGCCAACATCACGGCTGAGCGTGGCCGCTGCGACTCCAGGCGCATCCCTGAGCGCCCCAGCACCACGTGCCGGGCAAGGGCCGCGCAGGGCTCATCCTGCCCGACCACCTCCGAACGCAGTAGGCTCGTCATGACCTGCTCGTCAATGGGGCATATCGAATGAGCGCGCGAGGGCTGGCTGGCGACTCGAGGACGGACGCAGTCGTCGCCGTCGAGAACTGTCCACGTGGCCCACCGGTCCAGCAGGCGCCTGCCCAACAGCGGCTGTGAGCATCCCTCCTCCTCCGGTGGCGCCAAGGCCGCAGCCAGGACCGTGGACTCCGGGATGGTCACCGAGTGGAAGGCAGACAGGCTTCGGGCTTCCTCACTAAGTGCGGACACGAGCTCGGGACTGCCTGGCTGAGGACGGGCGTCAACCAGGACCGCACCCGGCAGTAGCGCCGCCGGGCGCTCATTTTCCTCGATCTGTGCCCAGGCGGGGGAAGGTACAACGACCACCAAAGGTGCTTGCAGACAGTTCGCAGCGCGCTGAGCCAGTCCCTGCACTTCCGACAGCGCAGGATCGGGGTGGCGGTCCAGGACCATCAGAACCTCTTTGTGGGCTGGTTGCTGCGAGGCCAGGGGCTCGCGCAGCAGCTCTTTGAGCCGTGTGGGTTCGACCACCACTCGCACCCGGGTGGGTGCATGCCGCCAGCGGGGCGTGTACCTGCGTAGGGCAGCGGTAAGTGGGGTTGAGACGTCGGCGATGTCCTGGGCCGGGGCGATGACGTAGACCGGGAGCGGGTCCTTAGCCAGCAGGTGCGAGAGGACCTCCCTGGTCCATGTCGGTAGGGGCTGATCCTGGGGTGTGCTGCCCTCCGCCTTCTGGGCGGAGGGCAGCACACTAGTCGTAGCGTGCGCGTTCACAACTGTATTGACGGACGCGAGCAGTTGCCCTCCCCGGGGGCGGTGAACGTGCGCGTTCTACGGCGCCGATGGGGTGGGTGGCCCGCTCGTCTCAGCACTGATGTGAGTTGCGCTTGGTGTTTGCCTGGCGGTCGCGTTCCTGGAGCAGCGTGTGAAGGGTATCGAGGGCCTGCGGGCTGGTCCGAAGAAGTTGACGTACACGCTCACCGGTGCTCTCGCCCTCGTCGAGGTCCTGGAAGGGCGCGCTCATCAGGTCGGTGATGGAGTCCTCCTGGGCGAGGGCCACGAGGACATCGATCGCGACCTGAATACGGCTCAGGCCGCTGTTGGCTGGGTTGGCCAGGGCCTGGTCCAACTCCTGGGTGAAGATGGCCAGCTCCTGCCTGTCAGTAGCATGCGAGCTGTTCTGTCGCCTGGGGTTGACCGTCGGGTCCTTGACTGGCTCTGCGCCGATGAGGCAGGCAGCCTGGGAGTCCACAAGGTCATACCCCGAGGTTGCGTCGTCGTCATCACTCGTGACGGGGCTGTAGTCCAGGTGGACGGGGTTGGCCGCAGCCCGGGTGATGATGGCGTCCGTGATTGTGCTGTGCCAACGCTGCTCGCCGACCTCGTTCTTGGCCCGGGCGATCGCGGCCGTGATCGCCCTGTGCGCGCCCTCGGCAGTGCTCTCAGGGGTGCGGGCAAGCAGTTCCTGCGCCGCGCTGTCGATGCCCTCCTGGTGAGAGCAGCCTGAGGCCAACCGGGCCGTGAAGTAGTCCGTCACGATCCTCTCGATGACGGGGTCGGACAGGTGGAGACTGGAGACGGCGGCCGCAGGCTTGGCCGGCAGCCCGGCAGAGACGAGGCGAGCACGGTGCTGGTCGATGGCCACGTTGTTGATCGTGGCCCTCAGCTCAGCCAGCGACTGGCACTTGCCCGGGCTCTTCTCACCGAGGCGGTTGAGGACAGGGATTACACCCTTGACGTAACGCCCACCGTCCTCAAACCCAAACAAGACATCCCAGACGATCGAGATGCACTCGGCGCAGTACAGCGCCGACAATTGCGCGACGAGCTCCGCATCCTCGTCTGCGGAAGCGTCATGATCCGTCGGCAGCATCGCCTCCGGTGACGTCTCCGGACTCCATGCTCCCAGGGCGCTGGTTCCCTGCGGCATGCAGGCCTTGGTGAGCGGACGCTCAGCAGTGTGGTGGCGCAGACAGCTTCGATTCACCTCGGTGCACGAATGGGCGATGCGTGCTAAGTGGAGGATGACCTCCTGGACATAGCTGTCCTTGCTCAAGGGGACGACCGTGGCACCTGCCAGGCCGGACGCGTCCCAACCAACAGTGTGGTACACCCTTCCCGTGATAGAGTCATAGCACCTCTGCATGGCATCGGCTGAGTCCTGATCGGTGTATGCTTGACGCTTGCCGGCGGTCGAGGAGCGGTCTTCACTGAGGTGAAGGTGGGTGTGGATCTTCGATGAGGTGGTCATGACCAGTTCCTTTCGGTGAGGAGCGGAAACCCGCGTACCCGGTGGGAGTGGTGCTTAATCTCTTTCCTGTCCCAGCCGTCTCGGACGGCAAGACCGGCTGCGGCGCCGACCCGGCGAGCTCCGAGCTCGAGCTGGGTGTGCACGCTCGTCACCTCCCGAAGCCGCCTGCTCGTCGTTCCGCGCCCGCTGACCTGCCACACGGTCATTCCCAAGGCGCAGGCGCGCGACGCCAGCGCGGCAAAAGCGTGATCGCCCGAGCCAATGACGAGGTACTGGAAGTGCTTGGCCAGATAGTCGATGTCCACCGCATCGATGGCCGCCATTTCCCCGCCGTTCTTGCCAGAGCGGAACCGCAGCGTCCACGGCAGCGCCGCGAGCACTCCCAGCAGCCTGGAGCCGAACCAAGGCGACATCCCCAGAACAACCAGATCGTCCTGCTCGACCCCGACGTTGTCGATATACGTATTCACCATCCGGAGGAAGTCCTCGGGGACCGCCTCTCCACCACCAACCAGGTTCTCCGGGTCCAAAAGGTGGATCGCCCGCCCCCGACGGGCTCCACCAGTCCTTGTCAACGACTCCATGAGTGGCCTCCTTCAGCACGTCCGGGCTTATTCCCGTTCGTCCTGTGGGAGCGGTGCTAAAACGACTCTTCCCAACTGAGGGTGTTGGAGGGGCTACCTAGAAGTGGGGTGCCTCCAACAGAGCAAGGCTGAAACCAGTAGCCCTGGCCATGGGGCAGCCACGTTGAACATGCCTGTTGGCCCCAAGTACCTAGGTGTCTATCGCGGGCCGGGGTAGGCGCCGCCCGCCTCGCTCTGGCCCAACCCCACCGGCCTCGCCCAACCCCACCGGCCACGCCCGGCCCGCCAAGTGGCCCGGCCCGCCAAGTGGTCCGGTCCGCCAAGTGGTCCGGCCACCGGGGTGGCAAAATGGCCTGATGCCCGCCCGCCCCACCGGTTCTTTCGCCGACGTTCCGCCCCCGCACCGCCCATCGCTCGGCCGCGCCGCCCCGGGCCGGCGCGTGCCGGCCTGGCTGCTGGTGCTGGGGGCGATCTTCTCGGTGCAGATGGGCTCGGCCCTCACGGTCACGCTGATCGACGAGGTGGGGCCGGCGGGGGCCGCCTGGCTGCGCCTGAGCGCCGGCGCTCTGTTCTTCGTGCTGCTCTCCCCGCCCAAGCTGCGCTCCCTGCGCCGCGCCGACCTGCCCCTCCTGCTGGGGCTGGGCCTGTCCACCGGCCTGATGACCACCTGCTTCCTGGCCGCAGCTGCCCGCCTGCCCCTGGGCACGGCGGTGGCGATCGAGTTCCTGGGCCCGCTGGGGGTGGCCGCCTGGCGGGCGATCCGTGGCGTGGGCGTGAGGGCCCTAATGTGGCCCGCCCTGGCCCTGGCGGGGGTGATGCTGCTGCAGGAGCCGTGGCGGGCCAGCGTGGACGCCCTGGGCGTCCTGCTCGCCCTGGCGGCCGCCGCCGGGTGGGCCGGATACATTGTGCTGACCCAGCGCGTGGGGGACCGCTACGCGGGCCTGTCCGGCCTGGCCCTGACCGTGCCCATCGCAGCGGCGGTGGCGGCCGTGCCGGGCGTGGGCCAGGCACTGCCGGGCCTAACCTGGACCGTGGTGTGGCAGAGCCTAGGGATCGCCCTGTTGGTCCCGCTCATCCCGTTCGTGCTGGAGCTGGTGGCTCTTCGCCGCATGAACACGCTGGCCTTTGGCACCTTCATGGCCTTGGAACCCGCCGTGGCGGCCCTGGCAGGCGCGGTGGTGCTGCAACAGATCCCCGGCCCGGTGCCCCTGGTGGGCATGGCCTTCGTGGTGGTGGCCGGCGTCGGCTCCCAGCGCTTGGCTGCCCGTGAGGCCTAGCCGCGCCTGCCCGCGCACCCCCTACAGCTCGGCGCCGTTGCTGGCGATCACGCGGCGGAACCACTCAAAGGAGCGTTTGGGGTAGCGGTCCAGGGTGCCGGAGCCGTCGTCGTTGCGGTCCACGTAGATGAAGCCGTAGCGCTTGGACATCTGGGCGGTGGAGAAGCTGACCAGGTCGATCGGGCCCCACGCGGTGTAGCCCAGCACCTCCACCCCGTCGGCGATGGCCCGGGCCACCTGCTGCAGGTGGGCGCGCAGGTAGTCGATGCGGTAGTCGTCGTGGACGGTGAGGCGCCCGTCCTCCTCCACCAGCCGGTCCACCGCGCCGAGCCCGTTTTCCACGATGAACAGGGGCTTTTGCCACCGGTCCCAGTACTGGTTGAGCACCACCCGCAGGCCCACGGGGTCGATCTGCCATCCCCACTGGCTTGCCGCCAGGGTGGGGTTCTCCACGCCGGGCAGCACGTTGCCGGCCACCATCGCTTCCTGCCGGGGCGCGGCCGATTCGCACAGGGTCATGTAGTAGCTGAACGAAACGAAGTCCACGGTGTGGTGCAGGTCGGCCCGGTCCTGCTCGGTGATTTCCAGGTTGATGCCGTTTTCCCGCAGGAAGCGCAGCGCGTAGCCCGGGTAGTGGCCGCGCACGTGCACGTCCCCGAAGAAGGTGCTGCGCCGCTCTGAGTCCAGCGCGGCCCACACGTCTGCCGGGTCCGGGGTGAGCGGGTAGACCGGGGCGGCCAGCAGCATGCAGCCCACTTTCGCGCCGGGGAGCATCTCGTGGGCTAGGGCGGTGACGCGCGCGGAGGCCACCAGCATGTGGTGGGCGGCCTGGTAGATCTCCGCCTGCCCCACCTGGTCGGCGGGCTTGTCTATCCCGGCCAGGAACGGGAAGTGCAGCATCGAGTTGATCTCGTTGAAGGTGAGCCAGTACTTCACGCGGGCTCCGAAACGCTCGAAGCAGGTACGGGCGAAGCGCTCGTAGAAACCGATCATGGCCCGGTTCGCCCAGCCGCCGTAGTGCTCGGCTAGGTGCAGCGGGGTCTCGTAGTGCGACAACGTCACCAGCGGCTCAATGCCGTGGCGCTCCAGCTCGTCCAGCACGGCCGCATAGAAGGCCACCCCCTCCTCGTTGGGTGCGTCCTCATCTCCGCGTGGAAAGAGCCGCGACCAGGCGATGGAAAAGCGCAGCACCTTGAAGCCGAGCCGCGCAAAGAGCTCGATGTCCTCCCGGTAGCGGTGGTAGAAGTCGATGCCCACCTGCTTCAGGTTGTCTGCGGTCGGGGTGGCGGTGCGCGGCGCTGTTATCCCCCCAGGCAGCACGTCTTGGATGGAGGGGCCTTTACCGCCGACGTTCCACCCGCCTTCGATTTGGTTGGCGGCCACCGCTCCGCCCCACAGGAAGCCGGGCGGGAACGGGTGGGGCGCTGCCTGTCGCGGCGGCTGGTGAGCGGGGGCGTGATCCTGGGGCGTTGAGCCTGCGCTGGGGACGGTCATGGCGTGCTCCTCTCCTTGGACTGCCACGCTACCCCGGCCTGGGCCCGCAGCGGCGGGAACCGGGAGACGCGGACCGGGCGAGGGCAGGACCGAGTTGTGGCAAGGAAATCCTTTGGCCGGCCCGGCGCAGGACTGTGACCGGGGAGCGGGGCGAGACGACTGAGGGGGCGTGGGTGGGGCGTCGTCGGCCTTAAGAGGTCAGTAGCGGGCCGAGCGCATGGTGCGGGCGGCCATGACCACGGAAGCGGCCATCACCACGGCGGCCAGCGCGGCAGTAAAGACCACACCGGAGTCAAAGGCAGTGCGCGCCGAGTCCAGCAGGGCCTGCGCGGCGGCCGGCTCCAGGGACTGTGCCACCGTGGTGGCGCCACCCAGAGTCTCCGTGGCCGCGCGTTCCAGCTCCGGGGAAAGGCCGGCGGGAACCTGCACGCGGGCCGAGTACGTGGCAGTCAGGATCGAGCCCAGGATCGCCGCGCCCAGCAGCACCCCGACCTCGTAGGCGGCCTCGCTGATCGCGGAGGCGGCGCCCGCCTTGGTGGGTGGCACGGAGGACATGATCAGGTCGTTGGAGATGGTCTCAGCTACGCCCACACCGATGTTGATGGAGATGAAGCCGATCAGCAGCACCACGTCGGTGTGCACCCAGTTGTTCGTTAACACCAGCAGGTAGCCCAGCAGGGAGAACGCATTACCGGCCGCCACCAGCGTGGCCGGGCGGGCAAAGCGAGTAAAACGCACCACCACGATCCCAGCCACGATGCAGGTGATCATGCCCGGCAGCAGGAACAATCCCGCCTGCATGGGCGCCATTCCTGTAACCAGCTGCAGGTGTTGAGAGATGAAGAACAGGAAGCCGACGATCGCGAACGTAGCCAGCAGGTTGGACACGATCGCGCCGGTGAACACCGGGTTAGCGAAAAGCCGGACGTCCAACATCGGGTTGTCGCGGCGCAGCATCCGGCGCGCGAACAAGGCCAGCAGCAGCGGCGAAACGACCGCCAGGAGCCAGGTCAGCGCCCCCATGTTGCCGTGGCTGGCCTCCTTGATGGTCCACACCAGGGACGCCATGCCGGCCAGGATCAACAGCATGCCCACCAGGTCCATCGGGCCCGGGTTCGGGTCCCGAGATTCCGGCACCAGGAGCGGCGCGGCCAGCAGGAGCGGAACGAGCACGGGCACGGCCAGCAGGAATACCGAGCCCCAGTCAAAGTGCTGCAGCAGGAAACCGCCCACGATGGGTCCCAGCGCGGCACCCGCGCTGAAGCCCGACGCCCACACCGCGATTGCTAGGCGACGCTCGCCCGGCTCGGTAAAGATGTTGCGGATCAGGGACAGGGTGGCGGGCATCAGCATCGCGCCGAATACGCCCAGGGTGGCCCGGGCGGCTACCAGCCAGCCGGGGGAGGGCGCGAAGGCGGCGGCCGCGGAGATCGCGGCGAAGCCGGTGGCGCCGATCAGCAGCACGCGGCGGCGCCCGATGCGGTCACCCAGCGAGCCCATCGGCACCAAGAGCCCGGCTAGTACCAGGGAGTAGATGTCCGTCATCCACAGCAGCTGCACGCCCGTCGGCTCTAGAGCGGCGCTGATCGCCGGGACGGCAAAGGCGAGCACCGTGTTGTCCACGCTGATCAGCAGCACCGGCAGCATCAGCACGGCCAGGGCGGCCCAGCGGCGGCGCTGGCTCAGTGCCTGGGGTGGCGCGGGAGAACTCGTGGGGGCAAGGGGCGAAGTGGAGGTGGACACGAATTGTGCTTTCTCATCGAGAAGCCGCCCAGGGTTCTAGGCAAGGCGGCCAATCCAGCTTAGGGCAGCGCCGATACGGCGGCACTGTGAGGGCGCTCCCAGTGGGCGCCACAGCCGACGAGTGGTCGTAGCCATGATTTGGGACACGCCTTAGCGTGATGGAGTCGGCGTGTCTCATGCCCGATCGGGGGGCTTATGTCGTGTCAAGGAACGGGCGGGTATTTCGTGAAGCCGGTTGCCGCTTCATGGTAACTAGTTCGTCTGAGTTATGGAGTTTTTGTGGGGGGTGCCGTCAGTCTTCGGCAAGACTGGACCCATTTAGCTGGGTTGTTAGGATCGCAGGGGGTTAGGACGTTAAGGGCTGGGGACTAGGCCCGGGAGAACAGGACTTTAGTCACAATGTGAAGAAATGAGAGCCGTATAGGAAGTAATACTGGGCGCTTATGTGTTGGTGTGCTCATGCAGGCATAACATTCTCGCATGATTATTTTTAGTGGATGGGGGCTGGCAGCGTTTCTGCCAGCCGCTCTTGTGTTTGCGATTGTCGACAATACCATTGGCATGGATACTGCCGGGGGTGCTCTGGCCTTTGGGGTCCTAGGGGGAGCTTCTACGTATGCGGCTGGCTGGTTTATGAATATTTACTGGCCAAGACTGCAGGCTATCGAGTACCGCAGATCGCGGTATGAAAGCATCATCAAGGAGCTCCTGACTTTTGACACCGTTAGTGACCCATTTTGTTGGTGAGGCTGGCCAGGATGTTGGCGGCTTGGCCTTGGGGTTGGCTGGTGGCTGTGAGTTCGTGTCCGTTGATGTTGATGGTGACGTCAATGACGGGCCTGAGGGCCTGGATGATCTTCTTGATGGACAGGCCGGTTCGGGTCTGTAGGTGGCGGGCTATGGCCAGGGCAGCGGTTACCACGGTCAGGTGAGCCTGGATGGATTGGTGGGTGTGGTGGAAGACCGGGCGGGCGCGTAGATCGTGTTTGGACATGCGAAAGGACTGTTCCACCTTCCACAGATCGTGGTAGTCAGCCACAATTTCGGCCGCGCTCATGGACTGGGCTGGGATGTTGGTGACATAGCCCTTAAGCCCGACTAGACGCCGCGCCCTGGCCAGGGCCTTTTCATCCAGGCCCCTTCCTTGGGAGCTAGTGGTGACGAACCTGGCTGAGCGCATAGCTTTTTCCCCAGCAACGATGGCTCTAGCCCGGTTCTCCTGGAGAGTAAGGGTCTTGTTGTCCCTGGCGGCACGCTTTGATGAGTAGACCCAGATCGCCCGCCACGAGCCCGGGTGTGTTTGTGGGTGCCAGACCGGTTCGGCCTTGAGGCGCTGATCGCGTTCTTGTTTGCCGGCGTGGCGTGGGGTGATGGTCTCAATGATCTGCCCATCAGTGAAGTAGTCCCCGTGCCAGAAGAAATGCGCTTGGAGGTCCAGGGGTGCTTTGGTCTGCCTGGCCCCGACAATGAAGCCGTAGCCAGCCTCGTTGAGGGCTTGCAAGTTAGCCCGAGAGAGCATGCCAGCATCAGCTACCACCACCAGGTTTTCCACCCCAGCGCGTTGCTTGAAGGCCTCGATGGTGGGGATGAGGGTATGGGTTTCGCACTTGTTGCCCTCCCAACAGGAGGCCTCTAGGGGAAAACCGTTGCGGTCTACCAGCAGGCCGACCAGGATCTGGGGATCGACGCGGCGTTCCTTGGAGTAACCGACCTTGCGTAGCGCGTCTTCTTCCTCGACTTCGAAGTACAAGGTAGTCACGTCGTACAACACCAAGGACACATCCCCATACGCCAGGCAATGCGCCAAAGCCGCGCGAGCCAAAGCGCAGCGGTAATCACGCTCCACACAACGGGCCAGGGCACGAAAGTGGGTGCGTGAGTCAAAGGATTCCAGCCCCAGGCTGGTCAACATTGCTGCTATAGCGCTCTTGCTGGTGGGTTCGATCAGCCGGGCCAGGACAATCTGTTTGAAGGCCTCATCGCCTACCGCTTGGTCAAAGCCAAGATCCCGCCAAGCATCGCAAAGGATCTGCCACAACAAGCCGCTACGGTGGCCAACCACGCGCGCTGCGCTACTGGCCGCCTGCCGGTAGTCCTCCAGGCCACCCGGCGCGGAGTCTGCCCACCCCGATGAAAGGTCCAGGTCTAGCTCGAGCTGGCCAGGATGGAGCTTTTCCCGTGCGATCTGGACCAAGGCAGCAAGCTCGCCAGGCGTACGAGCCGAACCAATGTGCTCAACAATCCTGTTACGCCGGCCTTCCTTGATCACGATCTGCACAGCCGTGGCCCCCGAGGCAGTACGCACTTGACGGATGAACGGGCTCACAAACCCTCATCATAGCCACCCCCTTAGTGACCCAAACCAACCCCCACACCCGCAGAAAATCAACGAAAACCCGACCCAAACCACCCAGCTCCATACCAAGTGTCAAAAGTCAGGTTCTACGTATGCGGCTGGCTGGTTTATGAATATTTACTGGCCAAGACTGCAGGCTATCGAGTACCGCAGATCGCGGTATGAAAGCATCATCAAGGAGCTGGAAACTCTCGGATTGTCGACGTCACTCGGTACCGTGGAGGGGGAGACTCCTGGGAATAGACTCATTCGCTTGGAGAAGTTCCTTGACGAGGAGCGCGAGACTGCTTTCAAGGAACTGCGTAACCGCAACAAGCTATTCTTCCTGCCCGCTCAGTGGTGGGGAATCATAGTTCTTGCAGCTGGACTGTTCGCCGCCATTACGGGGCCAGCCACCTCTGGATCGCCTGAGGTGCCAGCCTGGTAGGTCGATGAGAAAATTGTTGCTGGATACGGGCTCTTCATATATGCGGTTCCTCCCAATTTAAGGGTGTAGTCGGGGCTCTAATTCACCTGTTTTCAGGAGAGCGCCGGTGACGTAGTTGGAGAGGTGGTCACACTCTTTGCTTGGAAGCTAGGCGCTTTATGTCGAGTTCGATTGGTGTGGGCACAACCTCCTTTACGGATGAGGAAGTTGGGCAGCGGACGGTTTGCCGTTGTGCCTAAGGAAACCAGTCCCAAAGCAACAAAGCGGGGGGGGAGCGTGCGCAGCACGCTCCCCCCGATCAGCCTCCGGGCAGCCTCAGCCCCTCACGAGGGCCGCTGTACCGGCAAGCCAGCAGCTCAGGCCTTGTCCTCGCCCAGCTCCTCAGCCTCGAACTCTAGGTCCTCGACCTGGTCGGCCACGGCCTCCACGGCCTCCTCAACCTTGGACTTCGCGGACTCCACGACCTCGCCGACGCGCTCGCCCAGGTCCGTGGAGGTGCTCTCGGCCCAGTAGTCCTCGGCCCACGGGTCCTCCACCGGCTGGGTGCGGCGCCACGCCACGTAGGCGGCACCCGCAGCGGCCACGCCCAGCAGGACCCAGCCGACGGTACGCCACGCCGAGCGCTTCTTCACCACCGGGGTGGGGGTGACCAGGGCCTCGCGGGCGTTGTTGAACGCCAGGGAGGCGCGCTCGGAGAGCTTGCCCTCGCCACGGCTGGCCTCGGCGGCGCCCTGCCAGGCGCGCTCCAGGCGCGGCACGTAGTCCTCGCGCAGGCGAGCACCGGTCGCCAGCGCACGGGCCTGCGCGGAGGCGAGCGCGCGCTCGGCGCGCGGCGCCAGCCACTCCACGCCGTCGTGCGCGTAACCCAGGGCCTTAGCGGAAAGGTCGGACGCGGCCTCTGCAGCCTGCCCCACCAGGGAGCGGCCCGCTGCCTCAATCTTCTTGGTCTTCCTGGCCATTGCCACTCCTAACGTCGTTCGCCGAAATCGGCGCGTACATTGCCCCCATTATCGCTGTTTCGGCTTAACCGCGCAGCCCCGCGCAGAAAAATGATGGTGAATACACCGCGCGGACGGAGGAACGCGGCGGCGGGCGCAACGTCGTCCCACTAAGCCAGCGTCGTCCACCCGCCGGCAAAACCGGCACCCGCCAATCCGGCGCCCCGCCCGCACGAAGGCGACGCGGCAAAGATACGCCCACGGCGCAGGCGCCGCCGCGACACTCAAGCGCGTGCGAGTATGGCGTCATGAAGGCAACCATTCACACTTCCGCTGGCGACATCGTCGTCAACCTGTTCCCCACCTCCGCCCCCGTCACGGTCGAGAACTTCACCGGCCTGGCCACCGGCGCCAAGGAGTGGACCCACCCCGCCACCGGCGAGACCATGAACGAGCCGCTCTACAACGGCACCATCTTCCACCGCGTCATCGACGGCTTCATGATCCAGGGCGGCGACCCCCTGGGCATGGGCGTGGGCGGCCCCGGCTACCAGTTCGACGACGAGATCGACCCGGCCCTCTCCTTCGACCGCCCCTACCTGCTGGCCATGGCCAACGCGGGCATCCGTGGCGGGCGTGGCACCAACGGTTCGCAGTTCTTCATCACCGTCGTGCCGACCGGCTGGTTGACCGGCAAGCACACGATCTTCGGTGAGGTGGACGACGCTGCCTCCCGCGCCGTCGTTGACGCGATCGCCGGCGTGGCGGTCGATGGCCGCGACAAGCCGCTGCAGGACGTGGTCATCACCTCCATCGACGTCGAGGCCTGAGCCAAGACAGAGGAGCTGGAACCGGGCGGCGCCTAGCGGTGGCCGCCCGGTTCGCGTATGCGCGTCGCGGCGGCACACTCCGTGGTGCGGTCAAGGCAAAGCCCAGCAAACTGTGACAAGGTGGGGTGCGCCCGCCCGCGCCCGAATAGGCCCGCGCGGCATGGACGGGCCGGCGCGGCTTGGACAGGCCCGCCCGGTTAGAGAAGGAAGGCGATCCATGAGCGAGACCACCATGCCGGCAACTCCCCGCTGCCGCGCCCACGGCCGGCCCAGCTGGGTGCTGTGCCAACGCTGCGGCAACGCGGTGTGCCCGGACTGTCAGGTGCGGGCCGCAGTGGGCGTGCACTGCACCTCCTGCGCCAAGGCGGGCCGGCCCAGCAGCGCCGTGGCCGCCAAGCTCTCCCGGGTCCAGGGGCCGCTGGTCAGCTACGTGTTGATCGCCGCGTGCGTGCTCGTGTTCCTGGCCGAGCAGATCAATCCGAAGCTCTTCTACACCCTGGCGTTCTCCCCGGCGGCCGGTGAGGGCGAGTTCTACCGCTTCCTCACCACCACGTTCCTGCACGGCGGCCTGGCCCACCTGGCGTTCAACATGTACGCCCTCTACCTGCTCGGCCGCACCCTGGAGACCGCCCTAGGGCGCGCCCAGTTCCTGTCCCTCTACCTGCTGGGGGCCCTGGGCGGGTCCGTGGCCGTCCTGTGGCTGTCCGACCCCACCTCCGCTGCCTGGGTGAGCGGCACCGTGGGCGCCTCCGGCGCGATCTTCGCCCTGTTCGGCGCCATCTTCGCGATCCAGCGCTCCCTGAACGCCGACACCACTCAGATCCTCATCGTCCTGGGTATCAACGCGCTAATCAGCTTCACCCTGCCCAACATCTCCTGGCAGGGCCACCTGGGCGGCCTCGTGGTGGGCGTGGCCGCCGGCTACCTGCTCATGAGCGCCCGCGCCGCGGATCGCAAGCGCGGCGCGGCGGCATTCCGCGCCGGCAAGCGCGGGGCAGCCCTGTGGGGGGCCCGCAACGCCCGCGCCCTGGCATCCCTGGCCGTGCTGGGCGCCCTGGAGGTGGGCGCTGTGGTGCTGCGCTACGCCCTAGTGGCGTAGGTTCGCGCGCACGAGCGTTGGCCGCCCGGTTCCCCGGTGGGGAACCGGGCGGTTCGCTTTGCGGCCTGGCCTGGGCTGGCCTGGGCGGGGCGATTGGCGAGGGGGAGGCGGGGCGTCGGCCGGGGAATCGGTGGCCGGCGGTTGCGCAAACGGTCGAGGGCTTAGTGCACCTCTCGTGGGGTTGGTGAACCGGTCGTGGGGTTGGTGCACCTCTTGAGGGGTTACCCGAGCGGGTAACCCCTCAAGAGGTGCAGCAAAGGCTCAAGAGCTGCAGCAAAAGCTCAATTGGTCGACTAAGCCCTCGACCGTTTGCGCACCGGTGCCTCGCGCGGCCCCCAGGGTGGGGCCGGGCCGGTGCGACGCTGCTGATCGCACGGGAGTCCCGCCCTGCCTTCGGCGGGGCGGGACCGCTTTAGCGGTCCCGCGCTCTGCTCCACTGCCTGAGTTGGCTATTGGTAGAGGCCGTGTGTTCGAGTACCTAGCTCCTAGTCCCCTTCAGGCGGGCTGAGGCGGCGGGGTGGTGCGGGCCGTGGTGCCCACGCCCAGGGTCCCCGCCGTGGCGGTGTCCGCGCTATCGGTCCAGCGCACCGTGCCCCTGCCTGGGGCGGGGGAGTAGGTAGCGTCGATCAGCGCCTCCATCTTGTCGGACTGCACCCTCGTCTGGGTCTGGGGAGTGGGGCCAGTACGATCGAGCACGCATCGCCTTAGTGCCCGCCGCCTGGCCCGCGCCCAGTCGGTCCCAGCCATGCCCGCCGGCAGGGGGGGCGGGAGGTCACGGCTGGTGGGTTCGTGCGCAAGCGGTTGAGCCTTTGTTGCAGTGTTCCAGCCGTTGTTGCTGCCCTTGGGCCTTTGTGTGACCTATTGAGGCGTTAATCGGCCCCATAGCGCTACAAGAAAGAAAGCCGCGACGGCTACAACAAGGGCTCAACGGGAACAACAAAGGCCCAACCGGTTGCGCAACACCGGCTGACCCGGGCGGGCACCGACAAGGCGATGCCCACAGGCTTTCCACAGGCTGTGGGAAGAGTGTCCACTGCGCCATTTGGCGCGAAACCCGCGGCCGGGGGAGGGCCGTGCCGGATCCGAGCACCCGATTTCCCACAGTTATCCACCCACTTATCCCCAAAAGCTGTGGAGAAGGCGAGCGTTGCGGGAATCCTCCAACGAAAGCGCGTCAGAAGGGCCAGAGTTGGTGGGAAACCGGGAGTCGCCGGGCAGGGGCATGGGGCAAACCTCCAGGAAGCTGGGCCGGCGCGGCCAGGTCTTACACGCTTGTAATTTCCCACAGGTGTGGAAAAGCCTGTGGATAACTCGGTGGGTGGGGAAGGCCAGATAGGGGCGGCGGTGATCGACGGAATCGGCCGGCGGGGCGTCGGCCGGGCGGGGTGGCCAAGGAGGGCGCCTGAGTTGGGGAGGTGGGCCGGCGGGAGACGGGAGACCGGAGGAGGCCGGCAGTGCGTCGACGGGGCGACCAGAGGCGGGCCGGCAGGGTGCCGACGGGGCGACCAGAGGCGGGCGGTGCCGGGCGGCGGACAACAAAAGGTGGGGCGCGCCCACGATCATCACGGCGCGCCCCACCTGGAGGCATTCGGCTAGGACCGAGTGGCTGGGGTTACCGCCAGCGCAGGGTCATCAGGAAGCCGACGATCATGACACCGAAGCCGATCGCCTGGTTCCAATCCCCGATGCCGGGAATCGGGTAGAGGCCGTTGGCCAGGTGAGTGACGACAACCCAGACCAGGCCCACCACCATCAGGATCAGCATTACCGGGGCCCACCAGCTCGGGGCGGGCTTGATGTCGTCGTTCCACGAGGGGCGGATCTCGGTGTCCGCGTGCACGGTACGGCCGCGGTGCTTCCGCTTCTTCGACTCAGGCACGAGTCCTCCTTGAATCTTTGCTCGCCGCGTGGGAGAGCTGCTCATTGTCCGCCCCTTAGCGTAGCCTTTTGAAGGCCGCTAATCACAACGTGAAGGGTCCGCGCCGTGCACGATCAGCCGCCAAGTCAGCAATCAGCGGAGCCTGACCAGCCCACGCGGCGTTCGGTTCGCGATTCGCTGCGGCTGCGCACGCGCCCGGGACGGCTCTCGATTCACGACCCGCGCCGCCTGGATACCACGCATCTGCGGGCCATCAGGGCGCCGCTGCGGCACGAGACGCGCGTGATGGAGCCCCTGGATGTGGAGGCGATCGCGGCGCGCGCGCAGGGGCGGGGCAGGCCCGGACTGGTGCTGCGCCGGTGGCTGACTAGCGCGTTGGCGTTCCCGCGCCTGTCGTGGTCGTCGCTGGCGGTGCCGGTGGTGCTGTTCCTGGGGGCGGTGCTGGCGACGGTGAACATCGGCACGAGGCAGGACACGGAGAGCGCGGAGGTGCGCGACCTGGTTTCGTTGGCGCAGTCGCGGGCGGAGAAGTTTGCGCAGGCGGAGCTGGTGAACCAGGAGCTGCGTGAGCAGGTGGCGCAGATCCTGAACCGGGCCTCCCCGGGCGCGCTGCCGGCCCCCGATGGGGCCCGCTCGGTGGCTGCGGGCCGGGTGGCGGTGACGGGCCCGGGCGTGCGGGTGAGGCTGTGGGACGCCAAGGTGCCGGACACGGGCCCGGGCGAGTTCACGAACGACGACTACGTGGTCCACCAGGGTGACATCGAGGGTGTGCTGAACGCCCTGCGGGCGGGTGGCGCGGAGGCGCTGTCGGTGCAGGGGCACAGGATCGTGTCCACCACGTCGATCAGGTGTGTGGGCAACGTGCTGTACATCAACGGTTTTCACTATTCGCCGCCGTACGTGGTGGAAGCGATCGGGGATCCGGCTGCTCTCACGGCGGCGCTGGACGCCTCCAGGCAGGTGCAGATCTACCGGCAGTACGTGCAGGTTTTGGGTCTAGGCTGGGAGCTCAGCCCCGTCGATGCGTTGAGTATCGCCCCGCATACGGGGGCAAACGTGTTGCTTTATGCGAAGGTAAGCGAGTGAGCGCTAACTATTCTTCCGGGGACGGTGGCTTCGTCCGCGACGGTGACAACCCGCAGGCCAACAACCCGCAGGCCGACGAGCTGGAGGGCGAGGCGAGGCGGGAGCCGTACCGACCGCGGCACGTGGCGAAGGTGGCGCCGCCGTCGGTGACGGTCTCCGGGGTGATCGGCGAGCTGTTGCTGACGGCCGGCGTGGTGATGGCCCTGTTCGTGGTGTGGCAGGTGTTTTGGACCACCTGGCAGGCGCAGGTGACGATGCAAAAGGGCCTGGAGATCTTCCAGGAGCAGGTGGCCAAGGTTCCGGCGCCTACCACCCCGGCGGTGGAGGAGCAGAAGCGGCGGGATAACCCGCCCGTGCACCAGCCTGCGGACGATTACGCGATCTTCGGGACGATTCACGTGCCCAGGTGGGACAACATGGCGATCCCGCTGGCGGAGGGCACGTTCGCGGCGGGCCTGCTGGACCTGGGTTACGCGGGCCACTACGTGGACACGCAGCAGCCGGGCGAGCTCGGCAACTTCGCGGTGGCGGGCCACCGGCAGACGGCGGGCCACAACTTCCGGGACGTGCACAAGCTGCAGACGGGTGACCCGGTGATCGTGGAGACGGCGGAGGCCTGGCTGGTTTACCGGGTCACGAGCTACGAGATCGTGGACCCGGATCAGGTGGAGGTGATCGCGCCGGTGCCGCACGCCCCGGGGCAGGAGCCCACGAAGCGTTTGATGACGATGACGACGTGCGACCCGGAGTGGGGTAACACGCACCGCTACATCGTCTACACGGAGTTCGATTACTGGCTGCCGCGTGATGCGGGCCGCCCGGCAGAGATGGGGTCTAACTGATGTATGCCGCCTTGTTCCGTGCGTTGCCCGGCCCGAAGTGGATGAAGGCGCTGCAGTGCCTGTTGTTGTTCGCGGCCGTGGTGTTCGTGTTGTTCCAGTGGGGTTTTCCGTGGTTCGTGCGGGTCACTGGGATGAATGAGATCACGGTGGAGTGATGATGGACGACGTTGCCGCTGACGCCCCCCAGGCGGGGCCGGTTCCCGGTGAGGCGGGGTACGCCCCGAGGGTGCTCGTGGTGGATAACTACGACTCGTTCGTGTACACGATCGTGGGCTACTTGGAGCAGCTGGGTGCGCGCGTGACGGTGGCCCGCAACGACGTGGTGCCGCCGCTGGATGGTTTCGATGGGGTGTTGATCTCGCCGGGGCCGGGCGCGCCGGCGGAGGCGGGCCAGTCGATGGACGTGATCCGGCAGTGCCTGGAGCGGGACATCCCGATGTTTGGGGTGTGCCTGGGCATGCAGGCGTTGGCGGAGGTGTGTGGGGCCACGGTGTCGCACGCGCCGGAGCTGATGCATGGGCGCACCTCGCTGGTGGAGCACGAGGGCGTGGGCGTGTTCGCGGGCGCGCCGCAGCCGGTGCGGGTGACGCGCTACCACTCGCTGGCGGTGCGCCCGGAGACGCTGCCGCAGGAGGTGGAGGTGACGGCCCGCACCGAGAACGGGATCATCATGGGTTTGCGGCACCGCTCAGCGCGCGCGGAGGCGGTGCAGTTCCACCCGGAGGCGGTGCTCACGCAGGGCGGTCACCGCATGTTCGCCACGTGGCTGGAGGAGATCGGCGGGGCCGGGGCGGTGGAGCGCTCCCTGGGCATGGCTCCCGCGGTGGCCGGGGGCTAGGCCCGGCGCGGATACAGCGGGGCGGGGGTGGCCAGAACGCGAATTGAGGTTCTGGCCGCCCCCGCCCCTTCTCGTGGACCTGGCAGGCCCGAGCGGCGTGGGTGTTAGCCGCCGCTGCCGGTGGGCTCCGCGGAGGCGGAGGGGTCCTCTGAGGGGGTGCCCGGCTCGGGTGCCTGCGTGGAGGCCGGCGGCGGGGTGGGCGTGGGCTGCGGGGTGGGGGTGGAGCGTTCGCGGGCGACTAGCAGGTTCACGCGCGAGCCGCGGCCTACCTTGCCGGTGGCGGGGTTTTGCTGCAGCACGGTGCCGGGGGTGAGGTCGGACTCCTCGTAGGTGATGGAGGCGGTGATGCCGTTGTCGGTGAAGAACTGTTCGGCGTCCACGAGCATCTTGTTGGTGAAGTCCTGGATGGCGACGAGGCCGGTGGAGTAGACGACGTCCACCTTGTCGCCGGCCTTGACGGGGGTGCCGGGCTCGGGGTTGGTGCGGATGACGGCGTCCTGCTCGTGCTTGCCGGAGTCTTCGCTGGTGAGGGCGCCGACCTCTAGGCCGAGCGCGGCGAGCTCGTCGCGGGCCTGCTGCAGGGTGCGGTTGCGCAGGTCGGGCAGGGCGAAGGTTTGCGGGCCGCCGGAGAAGGACACCTTGACCACGGAGCCGGGCGCCACCTGGCTGCCGACGGCGGGGTCTGCGGAGACGAACTTGCCGCGCTCGACGTCGGCGGAGAGGGTTTCGGGGCCCAGCTCGAACTTGAGTCCGGCTTCGAGCAGCACCTGCTGCACCTGGCCCTGGTCCAGGCCGGCCAGTTCGGGGACGGCCACGGTGGTGGGCTCTGCCTCCTTGCCGTTGAGGATGGCGAATGCGCCCACGCCGACGACTAGGACGGCCAGGGCGACGGCGATCCAGGTCCACAGGAGGCGCTTCTTGCGCTTCTGCTCGCGCAGTGCGGCCTCGCGGCGCCTGGAGACGTCCTCCGGGGCGCCGTGCATGGAGGAGGACTGCGCGGAGTCGCTCAGCACGGGCGGGGCGGGCGGGGCCGGGGCGGGCACCGCCGGGGTGAGGGCGGTGGCCGCGGCCAGGGCAACGGTGTTGGCGGCGGCCGGGTTGGGGGCGGTGGCCCAGTGGGAGACGGCGGGGGCGAGCACGGGCTGGCCGCGCTCGGCCTTGAGCAGGTCGGCGCGCATCTCGGAGGCGTCGCGGTAGCGGTGGTCGCGGTTCTTGGCTAGGGCCTTCAGGACCACGCGGTCCAGGTCGCCGGGGATGTCGGCGGCCAGCGACGAGGGCGGCTTGGGCAGCTCCTGGACGTGCTGGTAGGCCACGGAGACGGCGGTGTCGCTGAAGCGGCGCACGAAAAACGTCTATGGGTCCCAAGAGACTC
>NZ_JBZXJM010000004.1:0-10355 GCF_058725725.1 Buchananella sp. 103232
CACCCCGCAGTGTTTCAGTTTTGAACGGCCTAGACCTTATGCACTCGACCTAGACCATGCGTAGCGCTCTAAGGTCTAGGTCGAGTGCATAAGGTCTAGGTCGACCGGTTCAGCCCATCGTGGGTCCTGTGCGCGCACCTGAGCTGGGAACCGTCGCGCGTCGCTGGAGCCCGGCACCGTCGCGCGTCACTGGAGTCCGGCACCGTCGCGCGTCGCTGGAGTCCGGCGCGCTATTCCCTCACAACCCGCCCCGGCAGGGCCACTGCTCGCGCGCACCCAATGGCGCCACTGCTCGCGCGCACCCCGCCCCAGTGGCGCCACTACTCACACAGGCCGAATTTGCGCCGGGCGACTGGCGGCGACGTCGGCCACCCGCCCAGGTAAAATCGCTGTCCATGAGTGAAAACGCCCTCCTGGAGGCAATCCACGCCGCCCTGGCCACGGTCATCGACCCCGAGATCCGCAGGCCAATCACGGAACTGGGCATGGTGGACAACGTGGAGGTGGACGGCGCGGGCATCGCGACTGTCCACATCCTGCTCACCACTGCCGGTTGCCCGCTGAGGGACAAGATCAGCAAGGACACGGCAGCTGCCGTGAGCCAAGTAGAAGGCGTCGAGGCCGTTGATGTCCGCATGGGCGTCATGAGCGATGAGCAGAAGGCGGAGCTGCGCTCCAAGCTGACCGGCGGCGCGCCCGAGCCGGAGATCCCGTTCACCAAGCCGGGCAACCTGACGCGCATCTACGCGGTCACCTCCGGCAAGGGCGGGGTGGGCAAGTCCACCGTCACCTCCAACCTGGCGGCCGCGATGGCCAAGCAGGGATTGAAGGTGGGCGTGGTGGACGCTGACATCTACGGGTTTTCCATCCCGCGCATGCTGGGCGTGGACCACCCGCCCACCAAGGTTGACACCGCGATCATCCCGCCGGTGGCGAAGGACGTGAAGGTCATCTCGATCGGCATGTTCGTACCGGACGGCCAGCCGGTGGTGTGGCGCGGCCCCATGCTGCACCGCGCGATCGGGCAGTTCCTGGGCGACGTGCACTGGGGTGACCTGGACGTGCTGCTGCTGGACCTGCCCCCGGGGACCGGCGACGTGGCCATCTCTATCGCCCAGTACCTGCCCAACGCGGAGATCCTGGTGGTGACCACCCCGCAGCTCGCGGCCGCCGAGGTGGCCGAGCGCGCCGGCTCCATCGCCGCCCAGACCCGCCAGCGCGTGGTGGGCGTGGTGGAGAACATGAGCTACCTGGAGCAGGAGGACGGCACGCGCCTGGAGATCTTCGGGGCCGGCGGCGGCCAGGCCGTCTCCGAGCATCTGAGCGAGCAGCTTGGCTACGAAGTGCCGCTGCTGGCGCAGATTCCTTTGTCCGTTGATTTGCGCCGCTCCGGTGACCTGGGTGACCCCCTGGCCGGTCAGGACGCCGACGACGCTGCCGCCGCTGCCCTGCGAGACGTGGCCGCAACGCTGGGCAAGCGGGCGCGGGGACTGTCCGGCCGCCCGCTTGGCGTTACCCCGCTGCGTTAGTGACGAGGAAGGAAAGGCAGCCGAAAGTGGATAAGTCCCAGTCGTGGACCTACACGGAAGAATTCGTCACGGAGGACGAGGCGATCGCTGCGGGCCGCGTGAGCGCCCACGAGCTGGGCGCCCCGACCATCTCCCCCGGCACCGGCGCGGCCCTGCGCCTGCTGGTGGCTGCCGGGGGCGCCAAGGCGGTGCTAGAGATCGGCACCGGCACGGGCGTGGGTTCCCTGTGGCTGCTGGCGGGCATGCCCGCCGACGGTGTGCTCACCTCCATCGACCCGGAGGCGGAGTTCCACAAGGCCGCCAAGAAGGTCCTGGCCACCGCCGGCTACCCGGCCACGCGACTGCGCCTGATCTGCGGGCAGCCGCTGGACGTGCTGCCGCGCATGGCCTCGCGTGCCTACGACGCGGTGGTGATCGACGCCTCCGTGGGTGACCACGCCGAGCACCTGGAGCACGCCAGGCGCCTGCTGCGCCCCGGCGGCCTGGTGTGTTTTGTGCACGCCCTTGCCGGGGATGCGGTGGCCGACCCGGCGCGCCGCGACGCGACCACCGTGGCCGCCCGCGAGCTGGGGCGCCACCTGCGGGACGACCAGGACTTCCTGACCACCCTGCTGCCGGTGGGCGACGGCCTGTTGGCGGCCGTGCGGCGCTAGCTGCACGGGCGAAAAGACTGGGAGGGGCGGCCGGCGGCCGCCCCTCCCAGTCTCTTGGTGAAGCTCAGTTGACGCCCTGCAGGCAGGTGGCCAGCTCCTTGGCCTCGTCAGCGGAGAGCTCTACCACCAGGCGGCCTCCGCCTTCCAGCGGAACACGCATGACGATGCTGCGTCCTTCCTTGGTTACCTCAAGCGGACCATCACCGGTGCGCGGCTTCATCGCTGCCATGGGTTCTCCTTGCGTTTGCTACGGCGCTGAATAAACGCTGTAGCCATTCTAGTTGGTGATTCCCCAAAGCGCCGCTTACCAGCGGCCCGTTGCGGATAACGCCCGTAGGATGGCCCCGAACAGGGAGGTAGCACCATGATGTTGTCCAAGAAGACCACCTACCACAAGGGCCCAACGCTGCTGCGCGGCCCGCACATTCCCAGTGAGACCACGGATGCTCGCCTCCTTGCCTCTGCGGACGACACCGATTGGCTCCACAAGGACCCGTGGCGGGTGATGCGGATCCAGGCCGAGTTCGTGGAAGGCTTCGGGGCGCTGGCGGAGCTGGGCCCGGCGATCTCCATCTTCGGTTCGGCCCGCACCGGCCCGGGCACGCCCGAGTATCAGATGGGCGAGCGAACCGCCGCCCTGCTGGTGGAGCGCGGCTTTGCGGTGATTACCGGCGGCGGGCCGGGCGTCATGGAGGCCGGCAACAAGGGCGCCGCCCAGGCCGGTGGCACCTCCGTGGGCCTGGGAATCGAACTTCCCTTCGAGCAGGGTCTGAACGACTACGTCAACCTGGGCATCAACTTCCGCTACTTCTTTGCCCGCAAGACCATGTTCGTGAAATACGCCCAGGGCTTCGTGTGCCTGCCGGGCGGGTTTGGCACCCTGGACGAGCTCTTCGAGGCGCTCACCCTGGTGCAGACCCACAAGGTGCGCTCCTTCCCCCTGGCGTTGATCGACTCCAGCTACTGGGGCGGCCTGCTGGACTGGATCCGGGAGACGATGGTGGGGCGCGGCACCATCTCCGCCTCAGACCTGGACCTGATCCGACTGGTGGACACCCCCGAGGAGGCGGTGGACTTCGTGGTCTCCCGCGTGCACGACCTGGCAAACGGGGACGCGAACGCCTAGCGGGGTCTCTCAGGCACTCACAATCCCCAGCGTGACCAGTGCACATGGCCCCCACCCGCACATTGCGATAGATTCGCCGAAGGCCTCTAGACGGAATATGCCGACCGGGGAGGCTGCACGTCAGCCACTGGACGTTCTCGTTGGGTACACGTCCCTCTGATTGGAGTGCTCTGGGGTTGGGTGGTGATCCGACTCCGGGGGATCCGGTGGTGGTGCGCAGCGGGGCGGAGCGGTATCGGGGTGTGGCTGATGCGATCAAGCGTTGCGCCGACAACCTGCGGGCGCTGGAAGCTGGGGCAAGCTCGCGGGCCGAGAGTGTCACCGCGCTACTAGTGCAGCGCGACACCCTGCTCGATGGGATAGGTAGAGCAGAAGGACGCTACCGCGCGGCCGGGAGGCATTGGAGACGTATTCGGCGGCGCTGGACCGGGTACAGACCGACACGCTGAATGCTTTGTATGCGGCCAGGCAGGCCAAGTGGGAACGCGATGAGGCCCGCGACAACCAGCACTACTACCAAGACCTGGCCGACGACTACGCGAATACCGACGATGACAGTGGCTATGGGCATGACCAGTGGGTGCGTTACACCAACCTGGCCCAAAACGCCGGGACTGAGGCGGTAGAGGCCCAAGACCGGATTGATAACCAAGTCCAGGTGGCCCAAAACGCCGTCCAGGAGCGTGACCAAGCCGCCCAGACAGCTATTGACGCTATCCAGCGGGCAACCGCCACCGATGGGCTCAATGATGGCCGGTGGGAGGACTACGGCGCCAAGCTCCTGGGCTGGATCGCAGACCTAGCTCAGGCAATCGCCCAGTTCGCTGGGATCCTGGCCATGGCCCTGTGCTGGATCCCCGTACTAGGCCCAGCACTAGCAGTCATCGCCGCAATCGCGGGCATCGTAGAAGCCGTAGCGAACATCGGCCTAGCCATCGGCGGTGAGAAGAGCTGGGGCGAAGCCCTCCTCTCCGTGGGCTTCGCCGCCCTGGGCTGCATCGGCCTAGGCGGACTACGCGGCGCAGTCTCCTCACTCAAGGCCCTGAAGAACTTTGGTGGGGCACTCAAAGCTGCTGGTGGACTGAAGGGCGCGTTCTTAACCTTCGCCAAAAGCACCATCCCGCCCGGTGCGCGCGACGCATTGCTGAAGTTCGGGCAGCGCTTACGCATCGCCGCCAACAGGAAGAACCTCTACGTCAAAGGCAAGACCCTCCAACCAGGAACCAAGGGCCGAGACCTCCTAGCATCAAAATCCCCCTACGGACGCCGGTTCGGCAGACGGATCAAGAACTCGCAAGAGTGGGAACTACTCTATAGAACGGGCCCCGACTTGAACGATGTTGCCTGGCCAAACCCATGCTTCATAGAAGGCAGCAAGCGCTCATTCAACGTAGACGAGTACATCAGACGCTACGGAGACACGATCGACCGGATCGGAGGAGGTACCGGCAAATGGTTTTCCCCAGTAGAGAAGGGAAGAGTATTTAGCTTTGAGGCGCGCGCCGTACCGCGCTACCATCTGTAATACGAATACAATCAGATACGCCTCGTAGAGGTCCCCAAGGATTGGGCTATCGAAGTTTCAGTCGCCACACCAGGCTTCGGCCAACCTGGCGGCGCCCTACAGATTCAGTTCATCTCGAAAGGAAGAGAGGTATCCTTCGCAGAACTCCTAGACAAATCAAGGAGCACAGTATGGTGACATTCGCACTGACTAACACCTTCCTCCGTTTTTTGCAATCACTCACTCCAGACACCACCATTGTGGAATATGAGAGCGGATACGGAATTTCCCACAGGTTCGGCGTCTCCACGCGCATAACATTGCATGAAGGCGAGTACCAGGTCGGCACGATTGAAAGAAGTAGCGACCCCGACTACACACTATTCACACCTAATCTGGACCTAGCAGAAAAGTACCTAGTTTCACTCATAGGGGCACGGCATAGATTTAGGCACAACCTCTCCCCATTCGACTCAATCAACATGAGACGAAACAGGAAAACTGGATACGACTACCGCCAAATCGACGCCGATTACTCGTCGCTCATATCACCAGATGGCGAAATCGTTCCCGCCAAGATTAGAACATCCGTCAGCCTCGGCGATTTGAACGCCTTCTCATACATTGTCAACGAATCCATAGAAGACGTCATAAGCTCTTATCTGGACCGCTACGGCCGCCCGCTCTTCAACGAATTCCTGGCCCGCGACTCACACTACTATTAAGCGCACAATTTCAAGCGCACGACCACCGGCTCATTACAGGCGAGAAGATCTCATCCCAGCTACGCGAACACTTACTGGCAACACAGCATTTCTAATACACGATGGGTCAGGTAATCCGGCAGGGCCCCAACTGCCAAATCAGTCCTCCACCACGCGGGCGGCCTCCACTATCGAGCCGGACAGGGACGGGTAGACGTTGATCATGCCCGCCAAGTCGGCGGCCGTCAGGTGCTGCTTTACCGCGAGCGCGACGGGCAGGATCAGTTCGCTGGCGCGCGGCCCCACGATCACCCCGCCCACAACCAGGCCATCGCGGCGAGAGATGACCAGCTTCAGGAAGCCGGTCTGGATGCCGAGCATCTTGGCACGCGGGTTGCGCGGCAGCGGCAGCCGGGAGATGAAGCAGTCCAGCCCCTGTTCGTGGACCTGCTGGGGCTGCACGCCCACGGTGGCGATCTCCGGGGCGGTGAACACGGTGGCGGCAACGTCCCCGGTGTCCAGCGGGGCGACCGCGTCACCCAGCGCGTGCCACATGGCGATGCGCCCCTGCATGGCCGCCACCGAGGCCAAGGGCAGCACCCCGGTGCAGTCCCCGGCGGCGTAGACGCGAAAGGCGGTGGTGCGCGATACCCGATCCACCTGGATGTGCCCGGACGGGCTCAGCTCCACCCCGGCGTTCTCCAGGCCCAGCCGGGAGGTGTTGGGTACGGCTCCCACGGCGACCAGGCAGTGGGAGCCGGGCAGCACCCGCCCTTCCTCGAGCCGCACGGCCACGCCCTCCCCGTCCTCGGTCAGTTCCACCGCCACCGCCCGGGCGGAGGTGACCACCTGCATCCCGCGCTCGCGCAGCTCCTGCTCGATCAGCGCGGCGGCCTCCGGTTCCTGCCCCGGCAGCACGCCGGGCCGGGAGCTCACCAGCGTCACGCGGGCCCCCAGTAGTTGGTAGGCGCTGGCCAGTTCCACGCCGGTCACGCCGGAACCGATCACCACCAGGTGCTCGGGCATCTCCTCCAGGTTGTAGAGCTGCGCCCAGGTCAGGATGCGCTTGCCGTCGGGCCGCCCGGCGGGCAGCTCGCGGGGCCTGGCCCCCACGGCCAGCAGCACGAACTCGGCCTCGCAGTCCAGGTAGCCGCCGTCGGGCAGGGTGGCGCGCACCGTGCGCAGCCCGCCCTCCCCCGTCGCTGGCAGCAGCGCGCCGCGCCCGTGCAGCACCCGCACCCCGGCCCGCTGCAGCGTAGCCTCGATGTCCGCAGACTGCTCCAGCGCCAGCGCCCGCACCCGCTCATTCAGCGCGCGCAGGTCCACACTCGCCACCGGTTGGGCCGACCCGGCCTGCGCTTTGCCGGCCTCGTTGGGCGCGGCGGCGCGCGCGGCAACGTCGTCCATCCCGGGCGCGGCGGGAGTAGCGGCGTGCGCAAACCGCAGGCCCAGGTGGGCGGCGCGTTCTGCGATGGTGAGCCACTCGGCGGTGGCGATGAGGGTCTTGGAGGGAACCACGTCGGTCAAGACTGCCGCGCCTCCCAGGCCGCGTTCCTCGATCAGGGTGACGCTGGCCCCCAGGCGGGCGGCGGTCAAAGCGGCCTCGTAGCCGCCGGGCCCACCGCCCACGATCACGACGCGCGAGCCACGTCGGGTGGAGGAGGGGCGGGGAGAATCCGGGGCGGGGGCGACGTTGCTCATGCACGCATTGTGCCGCCAGGGCGCGCTCGGCGATGCGCGTTTGAACGAAAGAGGGCACCCTAGAGGGTGGAGCGGGGCGCGCCCGATCCTGCCCGCCACGCGGCGCGTCGGCCCTAGAATCGCCAGAGCTTCAAAAAGAGGGGTAGTGATGGACTTTCAGGTTGTTAAGGACTGGATCGCTGCGGACGTCGATCCCGCCACGCAGGCGGAGCTCACCGAACTGTTGAGCGCCGCAGAGGGCGGGGACGCCGCCGCGCTTTCCGACCTGGCCAGCCGCTTCGACGGCACCTTGCAGTTCGGCACGGCCGGCCTGCGCGGGGCGATCGGGGGCGGGCCCAACCGCATGAACCGGGCCGTGGTCATTCGCGCCGCCGCCGGTCTGATGGCCTACCTGCGCGAGGCGGTGGGTGAGGAGCCCGTGGTGGTGATCGGGTACGACGCCCGCCACGGCTCCAGCGATTTCGCCCGCGACACCGCCGCGGTGGTCACTGCGGCCGGCGGGCGGGCCTGGCTGATGCCGCGCGTACTGCCCACCCCCGTGTTGGCGTTCGCCACCGCCGCCCTGGACGCGGACGCCGGCGTGATGGTCACCGCCTCCCACAACCCGCCTCAGGACAACGGCTACAAGGTCTACCTGGGTGGGCGCGCCGTCACCGACGCCGGGCAGGGCGCCCAGATCGTGCCCCCCTACGACGCCCTGATCGCGGCGCAGATCGAGGCCGCCCCCGCTGCGGTGGACGTGCCGCGTGCGCAGTCCGGTTGGCAGGAGGTGGACGACGCTGTAGTGGCGCGCTACCTGAGCCGCGTGGCCGCACTTCCCACCACCAAGGTGGGCCCCTCTCAGGCCGGCAACCTGAGGATCGTGCTGACCTCCATGCACGGGGTGGGCTCGTGGACCGCCCGCCAGGCCCTGGCGGCGGCCGGTTTCACGGACGTGCACGAGGTGGCCGAGCAGGCCCAGCCGGACCCCGACTTCCCGACCGTCGCCTTCCCGAACCCGGAGGAGCCGGGCGCCCTGGACCTGGCGTTCGCACTGGCCGAGCGCGTGGGGGCAGACCTGATCCTGGCCAACGACCCGGACGCGGACCGCTGCAGCGCCGCCGTGCCACTGCCCGGCGGCGGCTGGGAGCAGCTCACCGGCGACGAGGTGGGTTGCCTGTTGGGTGAGCAGACCGCCCGCCTGGTCAGCGCCGCCCGGTCCCTGGGGGCCGGCGACGTCGCCAAGGCCACGGCCGCCGGTGGCGAGGTGGGCGCCGCGCCCGAGCGCAGCGTGCTGGCCTGCTCCGTGGTCAGCTCCCGCCTGCTGGGCAAGATCGCCGCGTCCCACGGGCTGGGCCACGCCACCACCCTGACCGGTTTCAAGTGGATCTCCCGCGTGCCCGGGCTGGCTTTTGGCTACGAGGAGGCGCTGGGCTACTGCGTGGACCCCGCCCAGGTGCGCGACAAGGACGGCGTGTCCGCCTGCGTCAGCCTGGCCGCGCTCGCCGCCTCCCAGAAGGCCGCCGGCAGCGACCTGCGCGCGCTGCTAGACGGACTGGCGCTGCGCCACGGCCTGCACGCCACCGCTCCCCTCTCCATCCGCGTCGATGACCTGGCCCTGATCCGCACCGGCATGGCCAACCTGCGCGCCAACCCGCCGGCCCAGCTGGCCGGCTCCCCCGTGGTCGAGGTGGTTGACCTGGCCGACGGGTGGGCGCGCTTCGACCTGCCGCCCACCAACGGCATGGTGCTACTCACCGCAGCCGACGACCGCGTGATCGTGCGCCCCTCCGGCACCGAGCCCAAGCTGAAGTGCTACCTGGAGGTGATCCAGGACGTGGACGGCCAGGACTCCCTGGCCCCGGCCAAGGAGGCCGCGGCGGCCCGCCTGGCGCGGTTGAAGGAAGAGATGCGCGCGGTGCTGGGCATCTGACTCGGCGCCGGGCGTCCTTGGCACCCGGCTGGGACTCTAGGCGCCGGTTGACTGAGGGACGGCAGGTTCACCTGCCGCCCCTCAGGTGCGCGGGCGGCCCGGTCAGTGGCCGCCCGCGCCCAGCGTCCGGGTCAGTCCAGCTCCGCCAGGATCGCCGCAGACGCGCTCAACCCCAGCCGGGTGGCGCCCGCAGCGATCATCGCCTGCGCCGCCTCGGCCGTGCGGATACCACCGGAAGCCTTCACCCCCAGGCGGCCCCCCACCGTGGCGGCCATCAGCTCCACCGCGTGCACCGACGCTCCGCCGGCCGGGTGGAAGCCCGTGGAAGTCTTCACGAAGTCCGCGCCGGCAGCCTCCGCCGCCTTGCAGCACTCCACAATCGCCTCATCGCTCAGGGCCGCAGACTCGATGATCACCTTCAACACCACCGGTGCCGGGCACGCCGCCCGCACCGCCGCGATGTCCTGGCGCACGTAGTCGTAGTCGCCCGCCACGGCGCGCGAGACGTCAATAACCATGTCCACCTCGTCCACGCCCGCCTCGCACGCAAGCTGCGCCTCCAGCGCCTTCACCCGCGAGTCGTGGGCGCCCGACGGGAAGCCACACACCGTCGCCACCTTCACCGCCCCCAACGCCTGCCGGTCCAAGGGCAGCTTGTTCGGGCTCACGCACACCGAGTAGCAGCCCAGCTCGCGGGCCTCCGCCACCAGGGCGTCCACCGCCTGGACGCTCGCCTCCGGCTTGAGCAGGGTGTGGTCGATCAGCTCAGCAACCTCTGCGCGGTTCATCTTTCTCCTTTACCTCCCCCACAGGGGATGACTTTCCTACCTCTGCCGCTCTCCACCGGACAGGCCAACCACCTGGCCCCACCGGCACCGGGAGCGGCGCCATCTACACCGGGACCGGCAGCAGCGCCGCCCACAGGTGGCTCCACCCCCCCAGGCTCTCACCCGGGCTGGTCAACAGCTCCCGCTCCCCCAACTCGAACACGCTCCCCACCGCCGGGTCGTAGATACGCCACTGCCCGCCCCCACCCGGGAGCGCCAACACCACGTGACGCGGCAGCCCCTCAACGCTCAACCCCGGGCTCCCCCGCAGTACAGCGGCACCGGGAAACCCAGCTGGGTGAAGCGGCGCACGAAAAACGTCTATGGGTCCCAAGAGACTCGTTGTCACGGTAGGCGGTTTCCTTCACCGTCGTTTCAAGACCCACGAAAGAGGACAAC
>NZ_JBZXJM010000005.1:0-5619 GCF_058725725.1 Buchananella sp. 103232
CGGACGCGCCGGAGGGGGCGGGTTGTCGCCTGGGCGGGGTTTAGTGGCTAAGCTGGCGCTAATGCAGCTAATGCGTTAGCAAAGGGCCGGCGGTTTTCGCCCCTCCAAGTTGCCAGTTTCTGGTCCTTTCACGCCTGAGTAGTTTTGGTGGTGAAACGTGACTAAACGGCAGGTGCGTTTTGTTTACGGTGCAGTCGGGGCCTGCCTGGCCCTGGCGGCCTGCGCTCCGATTGGTGCTAAGGAGGAGTCCGGGCAGGCGCCGCCCGCGCCGGTAGTGACACCGACGTCTGCGCCATCAGTCATGGTCGCTTCGGGTGAAGCGGCTGAGGCTAGCAGTGGTGGTACTGGTGCTGGTGGAGGAAGCGGGGGTGCTGCCGCAGGGGATGTGCAAAAGGACATCTCTACCTGGGCGTTGCCGTTAGACCGCTGGCGGTACCCTCACAATGAGGTGATGGCCGCTGAAATCTGGGAGCGCATGCTGACCAAGTGCATTAACGCTCGGGGCGTTTCATATGTTGCGCGCTGGAACTCGTCTGCTCCTTTCGCTGAGGATACTCCTGGTGGAATCTATGCAGATCGCCTTTTTAATGAATCCATTGCTAGGAAGTATGGTTATCGTCCTGCCCCTGACCCGCAAAATCCGTGGACGGAGGAGCAGCTCCGGGCCGGGGATGGCCTGGTGGGCCAGCCGGAGGTTCGCAAAGCGTGGGATCAGTGCATGCCAACTGCCAACCAGGAGTTCGAAAAGCGATTTGGCGGGCCTCCATTCGATACCTCAAATAACTTTCCCGCCTGGGGAGAGCTGAATCGGATGGGGCCGGATGAGAATAGTCCTGAGGCTGTGGCTGCGGCGCAGCGGTGGCGTGAGTGCATGGCGCCGCTGGGCATTCCTGATCTGCCCGAGCAGCCATTCGCTAAAACTAGATACCACATTCCGGAGACGCTTCAGCAGCGCTTTGATTGGTATCCGGGTGGTCAGCCTGGTGCGGAGGAGATTGAGTTTGCGGTGCACGATGCGCAGTGCCGTGTCTCTTCTGGCTGGGACCAGACCCTTTATGAGGACGAGTGGGCTAAGCAGGAAGCGTTTGTCAACGCCCACCGCGCCGAGCTGGACGCGGCAGCTCAACAATCGGAACAGGATGCCATTAAGCTGCGCGTCTTACTGGCAGAGGTCCAGGCGGAAAAGTAGCCGCTCCCCGGACGTGGTTTGGGTGTCGCCTGGCTCGTGATGCCCGCGCAGGCGGGCGCATCGAGGACGTCAAGCCCGCAGGGCATCCGATGGCTGGATACGCGATGCTCGGAAGGTGGCCAGCAATCCCCCCAGGAAGCCCACCACGATCCCGCCCAGCACACCCAAACCAACCGAGTTGGGGTCCAGCACCGGCTGCCAGCCGCGTGCAATTGTTACTCCCAGGATCGCCACGATGGAGACGTAGGCTCCGATTGCCCCGCCCAGCACACCGATCACTACGGACTCGGCCATGACCAGGGCACGGATGTGACTGCGGCGCGCACCGATAGCCCGGCGTAACCCGAACTCCCCGATCCGTTGGAAGACGGCATTGGTCATCGCGTTGGTAAGGGAAAGCACTGCGGCTAGCAGCGCAACCCCGGTCAGGGTCCAGAGCATTACCGAGAGGTTCGATTCGATCTCCCCGCGCAGGCTACGCGGATCGGGGGGAACCATCACCGCTATGCCGTTCTTGGCGGTGGGAATCCACGCTGCGGGAGCCTGTCTGCCCACCGAGGCGGCAGAGCCGGGCTGCACCCGCAACTCCGCGTTAGCGGAATCGGCTTTTTCGATGGTCGCAGCTTCAGACTCCAGCATCAGCACCGATTCAAGCAACTGCACGTTCAATCCCGCGTCCTCTAGGACACCCACGACTCGCCAGGCTGTCCCGTCTACCCAGAGTGCGGGCGAGGCCTGGAGCGGGCCCATCTGGATGCTCTTGGCCAGGTTGGCACCCACCACCACCTCGCCGGGGCCAAGCTGCTGCCCCGGTTTCAAACCCCTCACCGTCACGATGTCACCAGGCAGCGACCCATCCGTGACACCCACCAACGGGGGTTCAGCCTGAGAAGGAACACCGGGCCGCGTGGAGGCGCTTACTCCTCCCCGCGCCACCCACGTCATGGCGGAGGTGACTCCAGCCAGTTCCCGCAGCCGGTGCAAAGAATCCACAGATCCCGCCCAGTCAAAGTGAGCGCCTTCGTAGTCGAATGGTCCCGCCTGCATCGACACACGCTTGTTCTGGGCAGCGTCGAATATATCCGAGACCTGGTAGCGGGCGCTCAGGGCGAGCCCGTTTGTGGTGATGGCCAGCGCAACTCCCATTGCCACGGCCGCCACCAACCCCCACGTGCGTGAGGCCTTGGACCACAACCCCTGCCAGGCGTCCATGAGCGCGTCTAGCAGACGAACCTGCGAGTCTTTCCCGCTCGCGGGGGCGGTCTGTGCTGCCTCACCAACTGGCGGTGAACCGGGCGCAAGCGCGTGCGCAGACGCGGGCTGCTCGGAGACGTGTCCGTCGAGGACGTGTACCCTCCGCTTGGCGCGGGCGGCCAAAGCCGGGTCATGGGTGACCACGATCAGCGTGGTCCCGGTGGCGTTTAGCCTCTCCAGTGTCTCGATCACCACCTGGCCGCTCTTGCGGTCCAGGTTTCCGGTGGGCTCGTCAGCAACCAGCACGGGTGCCCCGGAAACGATGGCGCGCGCGATCGCCACGCGCTGACGCTCACCACCGGAGAGGGTGTCTACGCGCTGAGCGCTCTTGTGGGATAGCCCAACGAACTCCAGTGCCTCTAACGCTGCCGACTCCCGCTCCTTGGCGCCTATACCGCGATACAGGCTCCCAAGGGCAACATTGGCCAGTACGCTTCGCCCGGGCAACAGGTGAAAAGACTGGAAGATGAAGCCGAAGTTCCGGCTGCGCAACCGGGCGCGCACGTGATCAGGCAGGGTTGTGGTGGCAACGTCGTCCACCAAATAGGTGCCTTGCGTGGGCACGTCCAGCAAAGCGATCTGGTTGAGTAGGGTGGACTTGCCGGAGCCCGAGGGGCCCTCTATGGCCACGTAGTCACCCTGCTCGATCACCAAATCCACATCGGCAAGCGCAACCACGGGGGCTTCGCCCGCAAATGTGCGGCCGACTCCGCGCAGTTCTAGGTGGGTCACTCGAAGTCCACCCGCACCTTGTCACCGGGGGCGATGCCGCCCTCGACCGCGCACAGGCCCGCCACGCACCTGATCTCCCTAATGGCAGTCTGCTCAAAGGCGCCCTGGACCTGCTTGAGCACCCAGGTTCCCCCGGCCACGTCTACCGCGATGGCGCGTTGCGGCACCAGCAGGGCGCCTTTAAGCGGCTCGAAGAAGTCGATGGTGACCAGAGGCGGGTCTCCCTGCGCCCACTCTGCCGGCACGGCCCCGGAGAGCGGGGCGAGTTCCACTACGGTGTTGCTGGAACCGGGTGGCCCCTGCTCGGCGGACTGCTCGTCCGCCTCCTGTTCCTTTATCGAAGCAATCTTCACCGCCAGCTGCTGCTCGCCAACTGCGGCGCTTCCCGTCATTCCCACTTTCAAGCGAGCGGCCTGGCCGGCAGGCATTTGTACCTTGAGATGAACGTCGCTACCACCGACGATGAAGAAGGCGTTCTCCGCAGTCAAGGTTGTTCCGGTGGCGATTGCCTCGCTGACCTGGAGTGGTAGCTCCGGCAGCACCAACAGTTCGCTGGCACGCACCACCACTTCCGTCTTCGTGCTCGCAGGCGCAGGCGGGGCAGCCACTTGGGGAGCTGTGGTTTCCCCCTGCCCGCCCTCGGGACGGGTACTGGCCTTCTCCCCTCCTGACGGTGGATTTCCCACGCCCGGTTGAGGGGCGGGCGCGGGAGCCTCTGCCACCGGTCGGGTCACGGCGGCAGATCCGCGCTGCTGGTACATGTCCTTCACGCAGGCAGCGGTGTAGGGGCCAAACTCTCCCTCCGCGCTGATGTCGTAGCCCAAGGCCTGCAAGGCGCGCTGCAGCTGGCGGACGTCCTCACCCTCATCCCCCTCCGCCATGTCGCGGTAGAACGGGAAAGCCCCCGGAAGCGCGATGAGTGGACGGTCGTTTACCCAGGTGACAACGGAACCGGCTTGAAGTTGCTGGCCAGCGCCCGTTCCCTGAGCGGTAATGACAGCCGCGCCAGCGGGAATGGGGATGGTGAGCTTCTTTTGGGCCGCTCCCGTGACCTCCGCGCGTGCAGTGAGCTGTTCCTTCAAGTCCCCCTTGGCGACCGGCACCACGACTGGTTGGGCCAGTGGGGCCTGCGCGTTGGCCTCTCGTTGCGCAGGCGATTGAAAGCGGGTAGCCAGCATCCACGTGGCCACCACCAGCAACACCGCCACCGCTACCGCCCCCAGGGGCAAAACCCAGCGCTTCAAACTGCTCCTCACTACTTCTCTGCCTGCACCTCTGCCAACAAGGCACGCAGCTTAATGGCATCCTGTTCTGATTGCTGAGCTGCCGCGTCCAGTTCAGCGCGGTGGGCGTTGACAAACGCTTCCTGCTGGGCCCACTCGTCCTCATAAAGGGTTTGGTCCCAGCCAGAAGATACACGGCACTGCGCATCGTGCACCGCGTACTCGATCTCCTCCGCACCAGGCTGGCCACCGGCATACCAATCAAAGCGCTGCTGAAGCGTTTCCGGAATGTGGTATCTAGTTTTATCGAATGGCTGCTCGGGCAGATCAGGAATACCCAGCGGCGCCATGCACTCACGCCAGCGCTGCGCCGCAGCCACAGCCTGCATACTGTCCCGATTCACCCCGACACGGTTTAGGTCAGCTATCCCGGAAAGCCGGTTTGAGACATCAAGCTGTGATTCCCCATATCGGGCTAGAAATTCTTCGCTAGCTGGTTCCATGCACTTTTTCCACTCATCCCGAAGTGAGGAATTGCCTGCAAAGCCATCCCCTGCCCGCTGCTGTTCCTCGGTCCAGGGATTCTGTGGATTGGGGGCGGGGCGATAACCGTACTTCTGGGCGATTCTCACGTTGAAGAGCCGATCGGCCAGCTTGCCTGTAGGTGCATCTTCTGGGAAAGGCGCAGAGGAATCACGATTCACTTTTCGCTCTGTGATTCCGTTACTCCACATGCACTTGACCACCATGCGTTCCCAGATCTCCAGGGACATTGCGTGGTTACTCGGGTAGAGCCAGCGGTCTAACGGCAGCGCCCGGGTGGAGATGTCCTTTTGCACATCCCCTGCGACAGCACCCCCGTTTCCTCCACCAGCACCAGTACCACCACTGCTAGCCTCAGTCGCTTCACCCGAAGCGACTACGCCTGATGGCGCAGACGTCGGTGTCACCACCGGGGCGGGCGGGACCTGCCTGCCCTCCTCCTTGGCACCAATCGGAGCGCAGGCCGCCAGGACCAGGCAGGCCCCGACTGCACCGTAAACAAAACGCACGTGCCGTTTAGTCACGTTTCACCACCAAAACTACTCAGGCGTGAAAGGACCAGAAACTGGCAACTTGGAGGGGCGTAAACCGCCGGCCCTTTGCTAACGCATTAGCTGCATTAGTGCCAGCTTAGCCACTAAACCCCGCCCAGGTGGCAACCCGACCCCCACCGGCGTG
>NZ_JBZXJM010000006.1:0-80727 GCF_058725725.1 Buchananella sp. 103232
CCGGAAATCCCACCCTCGCCCCACAGCCAGCCGATGAACGTCAGAATCAGCAAACCGGCGCCTACCGCTACAGCAATCGCAAACCAGAGACGCTTATAGATTGGGGATTTCGCCTGTTTACCGGGCCTGGTCTGCTTCGCCATGCGTCATTCCTATTTGAAAAACCGACCTTGTGTCCCTAGTTCACGGCAGCACGTGGCCTGCTGCACGGTAGAGCTCGTAGAAGTGCTCCCGGCTCAGCTCCAACTCGCTGGCTGCCGCGATTCGCGCCAGTCGCTCACCCTTGGTGGTGCCGGTGACCACCTGGGTGCCGCCGACCCGCAGGATCCACGCCGCCGGGATAGCCTCCGGCGCAACGCGGTACTCACCAGCCAGGCGCTCGATGACCTCGTTGAGCTTGCCCCAGTTCTCCCGATCCCCCATGAAGGTGCGCCAACGCTTGGTGTCCATGTACGGCGAGTAGGCCTGCAGCACCACGCCGTCCTCACGCGCCGCCTCCAGCAGCCCCGCGTCCCGCGAGGGCGACAACTCCGTGGACAGCATGTTCACCGTCAGGTGCGCCGCCACCAGCGCCGGGTGCGCCAGCGAGAACTGCACCTGGTTGGCCGCCACCCACTTCGACGCCAGCGACCTCATCTGCCGCGCATTGTGGTTGGACACGCCAAAGGCCCGCACCTTCCCGGCCGCGTACAGGTCCTCAAACGCCCGCTCGATCTCATCGGCGTCCGCCAACACGTCGGGCCGGTGAATCAACAGCACATCCACGTAATCGGTGCGCAACGCCACCAGAGATTCCTCCACGCTGCGCACAATGTGCTCATACGACGAGTCGTAAAACCCCGGCCTAATCCCCGTCTTGGTCTGCAACTGCACGGCCTCGCGCTCCACGCCCACGGCCCCAAACAGCTCTTCGCACACGTGCCGCGCCCCGCCGTAAATGTCCGCGTGGTCAAAGAACGTCAGCCCGCTCTCCAGCGCGCTATCCACAAACGCCCGGCGCCCGGCGTCGTCCAACTCGTTAATCCGCATGCAACCGACCGCAATGTTCGGTACCTCGATTGCTTCGCCCGGCCCATGCAGTACGACGTTCCGCATCTCTTCCTCCTCACCGCGCCGCCCGTTGCTTGGCCGCCGGGCGATATGGGGGCCGGCGGCTTGCGCTCCCCTAAAGCCTATTTCCACCGGCGGCCTGATAAGCGCGCAACGCGCGCGATTTCTTACTGAGGCCGATTGGCGGGATCGGAAAAGACCGCGCCCGCAAACCAGTTCTGGCGGGCGTGGTTGGTGCGGTCGGTGTAGACGGGTCCCTCAAAGAGCGCGCCGTCAAACCGAGGCGGGCGGCGGAAACTCGCCCCCGCGTAGACCGCCTCGCCGGTGAAGCGGGCGCCCTGGAAGGCGGCCCCGGGCCCAAAGGAGGCCGTGGAGAAGCGCACACCGGTGTGGAAGGCATCGTCCATGTAGCGGGGAACCGTCGCATTCGGGGCCGCCCCGAACGTCACGCCCGAAAAGCTCGCGTTCTCACCGAAGCTGGCGGAGAAGAAGTCCACCCCGCGCGCGAACGCCGCGCCGTCAAAGTCGGCCCCGGCCCCGAAGCGGCTGCCGTCAAAGGCGGTGAAAGAGTTAAACGCGCAGCCCCGGAAGCTGGCCCGCGCCCCGAAACCGGCCCCGGAGCACTCCGCCGTTTCCGCAAAGCGCGCCCCGGCAAAGCTCGCGCCGCGCCCCAGCAAGGCGTTCGTGCAGGAAAACCCACCCTGGACGGTGAGCCCGGAGAAGTCGGCCCCCTCCCCCAGCGTGGCGGCGGTGAAGTCGCAGCTGGCGCGGAAGGCCGCCCCGGCAAAACTGGTCCTGGCCGGGAACCGCGCCAGCACGAATTTGGTGTGACCGCCAAACTCCGTCCTGGTGAAGTCCGCGCCCCGCCAGAACCTCGCCCTGGAGAAGTTCGCGTTCCCCTGGAACGTCGCGCCCGCAAAGGAAACGGGGGCAAAGAACTCGCAACGCTCGAACTCCACGGGGGCGGCGAGCACTGCGCCGGTGAGATCGAAGCGGCACGCGCTCCACGAGGTCTTTGCCGGCGCGCGCAGGTGGGAGGAGATGAGCTCCAGCACCGCCCTCTGAGTGTCAGCCAGCGCTGCACCGTCCTCAGCCTGCGCGTGCGCCGCCCCGGCGTGCTCCGCCACCTGCGCCACCGTAGCCGCGGTCGCCACCTCGGCTACCCCGCTCCCCCGCAGGAAGCCGCACAGCGCGCCCACGACGCGCTGCTTGTAGACGCCCCGGTATAAGTCGGCCAACTCCCCCAGCGCGCGCACCGCTTCGAGCCGCGCGTCCGCCTCGGGCGCGCCCAAACCAAGTGCGGCCCGCTCGATCCGGGCCAGTACCTCGCGGTGGCGAGCGCGCCGCAGCAACGGCCCGCCCAGCGTGCGCACGATCGGCCCGCCGTGCAGCCACAGTCCCAGGCGCCGCCAGAGCCCGGCCTGACCCCACCACCACAGCGCGCCGACCACCCCTCCCAGGCAGACCAACACCTGTAGTAGGAGCGGCCAGGCGGTAACGTCGTCCCCCCAGGGCCAGTTCGCCGCCCGCCAGCCCTGCCAGGCCGGGCCCGGCACCCAGAGCAAGGCGGCTGCAGCCAGGTGCGCGCCACCTATCCGGGTGGCGGCCTGCGGGCTGAGCGTGAGCACGGCGCGGCGCAGGCGCGGCATCCCGTACTGCAGGAACTGAAAGAACAGCAGCACCAGTGCCACCAGAGGCGCTACCAACACCCCCAACAGCACTTTCGCTACCTTGCGCACACGCGAATTCTAGGCCTGCCTTATTCCCGCCCGCCCACTCGCACCCTGCCGCAGGCCCGCCCCGCCTGCCCGCACTGCCCCGCTCACGCGGCGCGGCCCGCGTCCCCGGCCGGGAGAACGCGGGCCGCGTGGCCGCAAGGGCTTTTAGTGGCTGGCCTCGTGCAGCAGCTCCTGGAAGACGGCCTGCGAGACCGACCCAGTGCCGCCCACCACGTAGATCTCCTCATATTCCGACGGGTTGATGTAACCGCGCAGGGGCTGGGGCACGCTGTTGGGCCGCGTCAGCACCAGGGCGCCCCGCTTGCTGGCCGCGAACGCGCCACCGCTGAGTGCGTCCGGGAAGGACTCCCCGCTCGTTACCACCACCATGGTGGGCCGGTAGATGTACTTGGCAGCCACCTGCACGGCGGTGTCGTAGCGGTCGGTGCCCACCACCTTGTCCACGTGGATACCGCGGGTAGCGGACACGGCCGCGCCTCCGATGGCGTGCTTGGGGGCGTGCAGCGAGTTCACAAACGCGCGCTCGTCTGCGGTGAGCGGCGTAGCACCGCGCGTCAGCAGGATCGCGCCACTCTTGGCTGCTGCTGCCGGGCCGGCTGCCAGGGCGTCCGCGAAGTTGGTGCCGTCCACAAACAGGATCGGCCCCATCGCATCGCCGTTGTTCACGGAGATGTCATAAATCAACTCTGTTAGCTGCCTGGCGGTTTGGTAGCGGTCGGCCCCGGCGTGGCGGACCACCGAGGCAAAACCCATTGCCTTGACCTGGTTTTCCACGCCGGTCCCGATGGACGACGTTCCACCGACCACGTGAACGGATACCGCTCCGTCCGCTTTTGCCTTGAGGAGGGCATGGCGGCTCTCCAGGCTGAGCGTGTGTTTGGGGGCAAGGATCAACGGGGATGTGCTGAGGGCAGCAAAGGGGGTGGCGGCCAGGGCGTCGTACGGGTTCTCACCACTAACCAGCACCACGGCTGTTCCCCACTGTCCCTTTTCAAACACCTTCGCTGCGGTGGCGTAACGGTTGGGGCCGGCCAGGCGTTCAAAGACGCTGGGCGGCACTGGCGGCGGGCCGTCCAATGGGAGTGGCGCCACCACGCCGGCTGCCCCGGCGGAAACGGCCATGGCTGCTTCGGCTGGGGATCCGGTGTGGCCCACCGGCCGGGCGAGTGCCGGGGAGGCCACCAAGAGGCCTGCCATGGCTGCCGCTGCGGCCAGTGCAACGCCGGTTCTGGTGCTTTTGGGTTTCACGATCCTTTTCCCTTTCTCTGGGCGGTTGCCCAGTGAGCTTCAGTTAGCGCCAATCTCTAAGCGGATGCGGTTGAATGTGGCCCCGGAGACGGACTTGGGACCGCCGGTCACCAGCGCGAAATGAAAACGGCCCGGTTCCAGGTAGTCCAGCACGGGCGGCGGCACCTGGTTGGGCCTGGTCAACACCAGGGCGCCGTTTATGTAGGCCGCCATCGCGCCTCCGGAGAGTGCGTCCGGGAAGTCCTCCCCGCTGGCGATCACCAGCTGCCGGGTGGTGGTGACGTAGGCGCGTGCCACCTGTACAGCGGTGTCGTAGCGATCCGCGCCCACCAGGGTGCCCACGTGTACCCCGCGCAGCGCCGCCACGGCCGCGCCTCCCACCGCGTACATGGGCACGCCGTAGTTCTGCGCGTTGCCCAGGATATCGGGGCGCACACGCCGCCCCTCCGTCAGGAGGATCGCGCCGTTCTCTGCGGCCGCCGCCGGGCCCGTGGCCAGTGCGTCGGGTACAGAGGTGCCGTCCACGAAGAAGATGGCGTTGAACTCCTCTCCCTGGGAGAGATACTCCGCGCGCGTCTGGTGGGCCAGGACTGAGGCGGTCTCGTAGCGGTCACTGCCGTAGTGGCGGCTCACCTGCTGGAATCCGAGCGCCCGGACCTCCGCCTCCACGCGAGGGCTGAGAGAACCAGTTCCCCCGGCCAGTCGCACGTCCGTCACTCCGACGGTGCGAGCGTTGAGCAGCACCTCACGCGCGGCCGGGTGCAGGGAGCCGGGGGTCGTCAGCACCACGGGCGCCCCCAGTGCGGCCGCGAGCGGGGTGGCGGCCAGAGCGTCCCACGGGATCTCCCCGGAGGCCAGGACGATCGACTTGTAGTCCCAGGCACGGGAGAAGTAGATCGCCTTGGAGGTGGTGTAGCGCGAATTGCCGGCGATGCGCTCGATCCACGGGCTGGCGGCCGGCATCACCTCGCCCTTACCGTCTGGCGAAGCGTGGCCGGCGTCAACCGCCGGTGCGGCCCCGGCGGCGCTGGCCGGCGCCGGGGCGAGGAGCGCGAATGAGGTGGCGGCCAGCAGGCCGCACGCGGCCGCCAACGCAGCCCGGGCCCTGCCTCGTATTGTCTTCATGTCACTACCTTTCAACTGGACCATCGCTCCGGTCGAAGCAGCGGCAAAAGCGGTCGCACCGGGGCCGGCGACCGCGCTGCACTAACGCACGCGCGCGAACTCACGCAGGCTCTCCGCACTCTGGTGAGAAATGGAGTGGTAACCACCCACGACGATCAGGCCGTCGGCGTCCTCGACGGTCTGGAGGTAGCGGTCCTCCGCCTCCGGCGGGGAGTCGACGCCCAGCGCCACCACCGGCACGGATAGGCAGATCGTCAGCGCCCCTACGAGGGCGCCGAGCAGCGCTTTTCGGCTACTGCGTAAAGCGTTCCTCTTCACGATGTTTTCCTTTCCGGGAAAGTGCGGGGCAGGAAATGCGTTCTGCTGGCACCGGGCGCGCCCTGGTCGCCTGTTAGACACATTACAGGCGGCCAGGGCGAAAATGGGCTGGAAGCCGATTGAGCACCTCAATCGGTGCGCGCAATAGCGGATGGCGGTAAACGGCGGGCCGAAATCGCGTGAGCTAGGGCAGCAGCAGGGCCTCGCACAGCCGCCTTTCGGTGAAGCTGCTTACCGAGCCGGGGCCGCCCAGCACAAACAGGTCGGTAGCCCGCCCAGTGGAGCGCAGGTAGTTAAGCAGCGGCGCCGGTACGCCGTTGTGCTTCGTCAGGAGCATGGGGCTGCGCAGATTGGCGGCCAGCGCTCCCCCGGACAGGGCGTCCGGGTAGGTGTAGCCGTTGGCCACCAGCCACTTGGTGGTGGACGGGAAGAAGGTCCGGGCCACCTGGGCGGCGGTGTCGAACCGGTCGGCGCCCACTACCGGCCGGGCTCCGATGGATGTGGACGCCTTGGCCGCGTTCCCGCCGATGGCCCACATGGGTCGATCGTAGGAGGCTGCCTCCTCGGCCACGTACCAGACCATCGCCGGGCCGTTGGTGAGGAACAGCAGGCCGTTGCGCGTGGCTGCGGCCGGACCTGCCGCCAGCGAATCGGCGAAGCTGGTGCCGTCGGCGAAGAAGACGGCCTTCACCTCCTGGCCGTTCTCCTGGTATATCTGCGCGGTCTTGATCGCCACGGTGACGGAGGTATCGAAGCGGTCATCGCCGAAATAGCGCACCAGAGAGGGGTACCCCATTTCCTGGATCTGGTTGAACACCCTGGGGCTGAGCGCGTTCAGCCCGCCCACCAGGACGGCGTAGTTGGCGCCGTGCTCCTTGGCGGTCTGCAGGGCGGCGCGGGTTTCTGCGGAGAGCCCGGCGGCGGGTGAGAGCAGTAGCGGGGCTTTGAGCGCGTTCGCCAGCGGGGTGGCCGTCAGGGCGTCGAAGGGATTCTCTCCGCTCGCCACCACCACGAACCTGCCCCAAGCGCCGGCCCCCTCCTCCATCACCGCCTGGGAAGTGGCGTAGCGGTTGGGCCCCGCCAGGCGCTTGTAGGTGAACCCGGGCGCCTCACAGGCAGAGCGGAGGTGCGGTCCGCGCGGGTCAGGCTGGTCGGCACGCGAGCCCGCGAAGGCAGCCGGGGACGCGCTCAAGGAAATAACCAGTGCGCTGGTAACTGCGCACATAACCGCACCAAGGGCGCACGTGCGTCGCGTTGATGTGAACCGAGATTTCATTGCCATTTCCCTTCTTTCTACCGGCTTGTCCAGGATTTATCTGGCGGCCTCGCAGAGCTGGCGACGGGTTGGTTCGGAAATCGAGCTCAGGCCGCCAAGGAGATAGATGCCCTCTGCGTCTGTCGATTCATTCAGGTAGGTGCGCACGACGCCCGGAACGGTCTTGGCCTTGGTCAACAGGAGCGGGGAGTGAAGTCGTGCTGCCAGGGCGCCACCGGAGAGCGCGTCGGGGTAGGAATCGCCATTCGCGGCAACCCAACGGGTCCTGGAAGGGAAGAACGTGCGCGCCACCTTCACGGCGGTGTCGAAGCGGTCGGTTCCCACCACCGGTGTCGCGTTGAGGTGAGCCGCCGCCTTGGCCGCGTTGCCGCCAATTGCCCACATGGGAACGTCGAGGTCTAAGACGGAGTCGTTGATGTGGTAGACCATCGATGAGCCGTTCGTCAGCAGCAAGATGCCGTTGCGCGCGGCTGCAGCGGGCCCGGCAGCCAGGGAATCGGCGAAGTTCCTGCCGTCTGCGAAGAACACGCCCTTCAATAGTTGGCCAGCTTCTTCGTAGTACTGCCTGGTTTTGAACGCTACCATCGCGGAGGTGTCGAAGCGGTCCACGCCGTAGTAGCGCTCCAACAAGAGTCCCATGTCGGAGATTTGGTCAGAAACCCTGGCTGACAGTGAACTGAAACCACCAACGACGACCACGTCTGTGACCCCACGGGCCTTGGCGGCTTGCAGCGCGGCGCGGGTTTCTGGAGACAAGCCCTGGGAAGGCGATAGCAGGATCGGTGCCTTCAGCACATTAGCAAACGTGGTGGCAGAAAGGGCGTCGTACGGGTTGTCTCCGCTGACTACCACCACCGTGGTGGTTCCCCACGGGATCCCGGGGTGTTCCATCACGGCCTTCGATGTGGCATACCGGTTGGGGCCAGCCATGCGGTCACATACGAACGCGTTGGCATCGGTGTGCCCGGCCGCTGCCGGCAGACATGCCTGTTGATCAACTACGGGCGAGCTCTGTGCGCTCACAGCGGTTGCCGGCGTGGAAACAGCCAGCGCCAGCGCGCCAACAAGGACGCTCAACGCGAGTCGCCTTTTGCTTCGGGGCGAACGAATCTTCATGGCAGCTCTCCTTCTCTCTAGCTCGAAACACTGAATTTGTTCCGGCACCTTCGCGCGGTTACCTGCGCAACCGGTCAACTCGGTGCCAAACCCTGTTCAACCTGCTCCACGCAGGACTCGAAAGCGGAAGTAGACAACCGTGGTAGTCGGAAAGACTTAAGCCGGCGCGCCCGCTTGGGCGACCGGTGGTGCGGGGCTTGCAGCGCGCAGTGACCTGCTACTTCCCCACCGTGTTGACCAGGAAGTCGATGACGTCCTGGGAGATGGAACCGTAGCCGCCGAGCACCGACAGGTGTGCGAACTTTCGGGGCGGCAGGTACTGCTGCACGGTTAACGGCACGTCATCGCGGCGGCAAAGCACCAGGGAGGCGGACTTGTTGGCCGCCAGGGCCCCGCCGGCCAGGGCGTCGGGGAAGGTCTGCCCGCTGGCCACGTAAACCTCAGGCACATTCGGCAGGTATGTGCGGGCCACCTGAACGGCGGTCTCGTATCGGTCGGCGCCGGCAACCAGCCCGTCGGCGTTGTACTTGAAAGCGGCCACGGGGCCGCCACCGATGGCGTGGCGCTCACCGTGCAGCTTGCTGAGCGCGTACCAGGTGGACTGAGGCACCCTAGAACCGGCGGTGAGGAGGATGACACCACGGTTTGCGGCCGCAGCAGGGCCAACGGCCAGGGCGTCGGCGAAGTTGGTGCCGTCCACCAGGAAGACCTTCTGCAGGGGCGCTCCCGAGTTTCGGTAGACCTCTGCGGTGGCAAAGGCCAAGCCCTGCGCGGTGACGTAGCGGTCTGCGCCCCCAAAGTGCTGGGCGATGTCGAAACCGTAGGACCTGATCTGTGCACGCAGCTGGGCGGTCATCACGTTCGTGCCACCCACCAGGTAGACGCGGTTTGCGCCCTTCTCGCGGGCGGTACGGAAAACCTCGGCAGTGGGGGCGGGGATGTGCCCGTTGCCGACCAGCACGATCGGGATGTTGTGGGCGGCCGCGAAGGGCGTGGCCGCCAGGGCGTCGGCGTAGTTCTCTCCGCTGGCCACCACCAGGGCTTCCCGGTTCCACCAGCCCCCAAGGTAGAGCTTGCGCGCGGTGTCGTAGCGGTCAACGCCGGCGAAGCGGGAAAAGCGGGTGGCCTCCGCCTGGGCTACGGCATGCCCGGTGAGGGCGGGAACCTCGGTGGGCTCCAGCTCGGTTGCGGCCGGCTCAACATCCTCGCCATCCAAGGCCGCCTGCTCGCCGCCCACAGGGGAGCCGGTCGCTGCGGGCGTGGGCGCGGCAGCGTTGGCAGAAGCCCACGGGGCGAGGCCCGCGAACGCCGCCACAGCCAGAACTGACAGTGCTGCTCTCCAGACGCGGCTCTTGCTTACAGTGAGGGTCATTGCGGTGTCCTTCCCGTCAAATGCTCGAGTAATGGCGATAGCTTGCAGCGAACGAGGGTGATCCAGCCTACAGACACGCGGGGCGTTTTCGCAGGGAATTAGGCGTGCGAAACAACGGTCGGGGGGTGTGGGGTGGCAGTGCCACCCCACACCCCCCGAGCCGAACTTGGGTTACTTGCGCTTGCGCTTTTCCCTCACACGCACGGAGATCGTGATGGGCGTTCCCACAAACCCGAAGGTCTCGCGCAGGCGACGCTCGATGAAGCGCCGGTAGGACGGGTCCAGGAAGCCGGTGGTGAACAGCGCGAAGCGCGGCGGAGCCACGTGCGCCTGGGTGCCGAACAGGATGCGAGGCTGCTTTCCACCACGCACCGGGTGGGGGTGGGCGGCGGTGAGCTCACCCAGGAACGAGTTCAGGCGGCCAGTGGGCACGCGAGTACCCCAGCCTTCCAACGCGGCGTCCAGGGCGCGCACGATGCGGTTAGTGTGCCAACCAGTCTTGGCGGAAAGGTTGATGCGCGGCGCCCACTCCAGCTGCACCAGGTCTCGCTCCTGCTCGCGCTTGAGCAGCGCCTGCCGCTCCTCGTCCACCAGGTCCCACTTGTTGTTGACCACCACGATGGCGCGCCCGGCGTCCACGGCCTGCTGGATCACGCGCACGTCCTGCTCGGTCATCGGCTCAGAGGCGTCGATCAGGACTAGGGCGGCCTCGGCGTTCTCCAGGGCGGTCTGGGTGCGTAGGGAGGCGTAGAAGTCCGCCCCGTAGGTCTGGTGGACGCGGCGGCGAATACCGGCGGTGTCCACGAACAGCCACTGCCGGCCATCCAGTTCGATGATTTCGTCAACCGGGTCGCGTGTGGTGCCGGCGGTGGGGTCCACGACCACGCGGTTTTCCCCCGCCAGGGAGTTAAGCAGCGAGGACTTGCCCACGTTGGGGCGTCCCACCAGTGCGATCCGGCGCGGTCCCCCCTTGGGGCGCGGCTTGGCCACGCCACTGACTTCTGGCAACGCCGCCACCACAGCGTCCAGCACGTCACCGGCACCCCGTCCATGCAGCGCGGACACCGGGAAGGGCTCGCCCAGACCCAGGTTCCACAGGGCGTAAGCGTCGGCCTCCTGGGCCGCAGAGTCAACCTTGTTTGCGGCCAGAACCACGGGCTTGCCGGCCTTGCGCAGCAGCTTGACCACGCGCTCGTCGGTGTCGGTGATACCGACGGTGGCGTCCACGACGAACAGCACGGCGTCGGCCATCTCAATGGCGATCTCGGACTGGTCGGCCACCGCCTTATCCAGGCCGGCTACGTCCATCTCCCAGCCGCCGGTGTCCACCAGGGTGAAGCGGCGTCCCGCCCACTCGGCCGGGTAGGAGACGCGGTCGCGCGTCACGCCGGGCGTGTCCTGCACCACGGCCTCGCGGCGGCCCAGCACGCGGTTGACGAAGGTGGACTTGCCGACGTTCGGGCGCCCGACCACCGCCAGCACAGGCGGGGCGGCCTCCTCCTCGGCCTCCTCGTCCCAGCTCTCCTCGCCGGCCAGCAGGGCCAGGTCCTCGTCGTCCAGGTCGAACTCCTGCAGGCCGGCTAGCAGGGCCTGCGCGCGCTGGGCGTCGTCGGCGTCGTCGTCCAGCGCAGGCAGCGCCGCGTCCGCGCCAAGCACATCGACGTCCAGCGCGGACAGCTCGATGGCGGAGGCGTCCAGCTCGTCGGCTGCAAAGTTCTCAGTCATGTTCCCAATTCTTCCAAAGTGATTGCTTAGCGGCCACCGCACCGGCGCCCCATGGTGTACGACGTCCCGCCCGCCGCCCGGATCAGTGCGCGCTACTGAGTGCGGGCAAAACGCGGGTAGACGGCCGCGGTGATGTCGATGACGGCCGCCAAGGTCTGGGCCGGGGTGAAGGTGGAGTTGTCCAGGGTGACCACGCCGTCGGCGGCCGTGGAGAAGTTGGAGACGGTGGAGTCGTCTGCGTCGCGGCGAACCACGGCGTCTCGCACCGCCTCGCGCTCGCTCTCCCCCGCCGCGCCCAGCACCTCCATGGCGCGGCGCTCCAGGCGCGCCTCCGGGGCGGCCACCAGCAAAATCCGCACGGGCGCGTCCGGCGCGATCTTGGTGGTGATGTCACGGCCCTCGGCCACAATCCCCTCCCCGCTGGCCACGGCGGCGTCGATGAGCTCGCGCTGCAGGGCAGCCAGGTGGGCGCGCACGTCCAGGTTCGTGGCCACCTTGGATACGACGGTGGAGATCTGCTGGTCGCGGATGGCCTCCGTGATGTCCTGCCCGTCCACGCGAACGAAAGGCGCGTCGGGGTCCTGGCCCATCTCCAAGGGCGTGGCGCGCGCGGTGGCGGTCACGGCTGCAGCGTCGTCCAAGTCGACGCCGCACTGCTGGCACCACCAGGCAACGGCGCGGAACATCGCGCCCGTGTCCAGGTAGCGCGCCTTCAGGTGGCGGGCCAGGCCCTTGGCGGCGGTGGATTTGCCCACCCCGCTCGGGCCGTCGATCGCCACCAGCGGCGCATCGGTGCGCCCAATCCCGGCGCCTGCATCCTGCGTGCTCATCAGCGCGCCTCCTTAAACCTCGGTCTCCACGATCCGCCAACCGCGCCTGGTCAGCTCGGCGGCCAGATCGCTCAGGTGCGCCGGCAGCACGGAGAGTTCCACCATGCCCATCTTCTTGCCGCGCGCGTGCTCGATCGTCACGTCCTCGATAGAGATGCCGGCCTCGCCGGCGTCGGTGAAGAGTTGGCCCAGCTGGCCCGGCTCGTCGCTGATCAGCACCGTCAGGCGGCCAAAGCGCGTGCCCGCCCCGCCGTGCTTGCCCGGGATGCGGGCCACGCCCTCGTTGCCACCCCGCAGCAGCGCCCCCAGGGTGCCGTGCACGCCCGGTGCCTCCGGGCCCGCCTGCTCGGCCGCCGCCAGCGCCTCAATCACACCGGAAAGCTCCACCTGCAGCTGCGCCAGTACCGCGCGCACGGGAGCCGAGTTCTGGGTCAGGATCGCCGTCCACATGCGCTCGGAGGACGCCGCGATGCGCGTGACGTCCCGCAAACCCTGGCCCGCCAGGTCCAGCGCGCCGGCCGGGGCCTCCACCAGGCGGCCCGCCAGCAGCGAGGAGACGACCTGCGGCACGTGACTCACCAACGCCACCGCGGCGTCGTGCTCGCGCGCCGAGAGCTGGTGCAGCACTCCCCCGGCGTCCACCGCCAGCGAGCGCACCGCGTTAATCGCCTCATCGCTGGAACCGGCGTGCGGCACCACCACCCACGGGCGGCCCAGGAACAACGAGCCGTCTGCGGCCAGCGCCCCCGTGCGCTCCCGGCCGGCCATCGGGTGCGAACCAACGTAGCGGCGCGCCGCCTCCGGGCCCGCCAGCAGCAACACGTCGGTCTCCACGTCGGCCTTAATAGAGGTCACGTCCGTGACCACGGCGCGCGGGAACTCCGCCAGCGCCCCGGCCACCACCTCGGCAACCACGTCCGGGGGCGTGGCCACCACCACCAGGCTCGGCTCCGGGCGGCCGGCCCAATCGGTGCGGCCGGCGCCAACGTCGCGCGCCAACGCCGCCCCGGCGGGCGACGAATCGCGCAAATAGACCTCCACCTCCGGGCGCAGCGCCAAACCCAGCGAGGCGCCCAGCAGCCCCGTGCCGATGATCAGCACGGGGCCGGCGGTCAGCTTCGCGCTCACAGGTCCACGGCCTGCATCAGGGAAGACAACTCCGGGCCGGAGATCACGCGGTGGCGCCCCGGCTTCAGGTCACCCAGCAGGATCGGGCCCACGCGGGTGCGCACCAGGCGCGTGACCGGGTGGCCCACCTCCTCCATCAGGCGGCGCACGATCCGGTTGCGGCCCTCGTGCAGCACGATCTCCACGATCGAACCCCACGGGGTGGCGGCCTTGATGGTGACCTTGTCGCACACCACCGGGCCGTCCTCCAGCTCCACGCCGCTCTCCAGGCGCTTGACCAGGCCCGGCTTGCAGGTGCCCTCCACCGTGGCCAGGTAGGTCTTGCGGATCTCGTACGACGGGTGGGACAGCCGATGGGCCAGCTCGCCGTCGTTCGTCAGCAGGATCAGCCCCTCGGTGTCCGTGTCCAGGCGACCCACGTGGAACAGGCGCTCCTTGCGGTCCTGAAACCACTCGCCGATGTGGAAGCGGCCCTGGTCGTCGCTCATCGTGGAGACCACGCCCGTGGGCTTGTTGAAAGCGATGGTGATCTTGCCCATGTCAGTCTGCACCGGCGTGCCGTCCACGTGAATCTTCACGCCCGGGCCCACGCGCACGCCCAGCTCGGTGACAACCTGGCCGTTGACCTGCACACGCCCGGCGGCGATCAGGGACTCGCACTGCCGACGCGAACCCACCCCGGCGGCGGCCAGCACCTTCTGCAGGCGCTCACCGGAGGGGTCATGCACGTTGGCCACCGGCTCGGTGGCCTTACCGCGCACCGGTCCGCGCCTCTTGACTCCGCCGTGCCCGGTGCGGGCGGCGCGCGCGTGGAACTCGCTCATTTCCCTTAAGCCTTCCAGATCGATGCCGTGTGTGCCCGCGCGGGGCCGGAAACACGTTATCGAGCGGTTCCAGCACGGACAGGCTCGCCCCCATCTTCTCAGGAAAACGCGGTGGAGTGCAGCAGCGCGCGCCGGACGAGCCCCCTGCGGGTGGCTCAGGCGCTTGCAGGCGGGTGGGTCAGGCGCTCGCGCCGCGGGCGATGAGCTCGCGGGCAAGCTGGCGGTAGGCGTGCGCGCCGGCGTGGTTCGGGGCGTAGGAGAGGATCGGCTCGGTGGCCACCGTGGCGTCGGGGAACTTGATGGTCCGTCCGATCTGGGTCTTGAACACGGTGTCCCCGAAGGCCTGCTCGAGGCGCTCCAGCACCTCGCGGGTGTGCAGCGTGCGCTTGTCCACCATGGTGGCCAGGATGCCGTCGATGGTCAGGCGCGGGTTGAGGCGATCGCGCACCTTCTCGATGTTCTCCACCAGCAGGGCCACGCCGCGCAGCGCAAAGAACTCCGCCTCCAGCGGGATCAGCACGCCGTGGGCGGCGGTGAGCGCGTTGACCGTGAGCAGGCCCAGGGAGGGCTGGCAGTCGATGATGATCACGTCGTACTCGTCCAGCACCGGGCGCAGCGCGCGCGCCAGGATGGACTCGCGGGCCACCTCGTTGACCAGCTGCATCTCTGCGGCGGACAGGTCGATGTTGGCCGGCACCAGGTCCAGGTTGCGCGTGGCGGTGGGCACGATGACGTCGTGGATGTCCATCTTCGGCTGGGTCATCAGCGTGTAGATGGTGTTGTCCAGGTCGTGCGCGGCCACGCCCAAGCCCGCAGAGGCGGCGCCCTGCGGGTCGAAGTCGATGATGAGAACCCGGCGGCCGTACTCAGCCAGTGCGGCGCCCAGGTTGATGGTGGTGGTGGTCTTACCGACCCCGCCCTTCTGGTTGCACATGGCGATGATGCGGGCCGGGCCGTGCCCCTCCAGCGCGGGCGGCTCCGGGAACCCAGGGCTCAGATCTGCTAGCTCGGGAAAGCTCAGGTTCTCACTCACGCGGCCACCTTAACGCGCCGGGCGCTCCTTACCGTGCAGACCGCGCCGGGCGCCAACGTATTTGCCGCGATTCTTCGGGGCTGGCGCACTGCGGGCGCCACGCCCGTTCATGGATCGGCGCGGCGCTAGCCGAATGCCCGCCCGAACTGGGAGACGTAGTAGTCGCCGTCCAGGGGCGACTGGACGATGAACCACTGGAGGTAGGACAGGCTGCCGTCCGGGTTCAAATCCTGCGCCGGGCGCCTGATGCCGCAGAAGAAGTCCCCGGCCTCGCCCGTGACTTCCATGCCGAGCCGGCGCCCCTGCCCGTCGACGTCGGTGATGGGGACGCCGAACGGGCCGATCAGCACGCACTGCTCCACCACTCCCCCGGGCGGGAAGATCGAGGCGCGGTAGTTGCTCACCCCGTCCGGGCAGACCCCCACGCAGCCGGTCTGCACGGCTGTCATGTTCTCCGCGCTGGTGTGGGGCGCGGCCGCTGAGTCGTTGCCGTCAGCCAGGGCGTTGTAGAACAGCTGCAGGTCCCAAAGCTTGGGTTGCTCCCACTCGCCGAAGTCACTGTAGAAACGCGTGGTGGCGTACTTGTAACCGTCCGGCACCCAGTGCAGCACGATCACCGCCTGGGCGTCGGTGCCCGATTCAGCTCCGACGTCCGGGGCGGCCAACACTTCCCAGAGGGTGAGCGCCAGTTCGGTGCCGCTGGCCTCCACGACCGTGAACGAGACCTCCAGCACGTGCGCCTGGAGCATGGAACGGTCCTCGCCCGCCCACGGTTCGACGTCGAAGATGAGTTCGCCGCGCGTGTTGTAGATGCCTGCGGACTGCTGGATCTTTCCGCGTGGGCCCTCGCACCCGAACACGATGACGGTGGAGGCCCCCTGCAGGGGGCCGGCCTTGTCGATGCGCATGATGCGCACCTCTCTGGCACCGGGAACCGGTTGCGCCTTGCTGTCCGTGAACTGCACCGGCCCGCTCTCCGGCCCCGGCATGAGGGCCCATTGCGCGCACTGCGGTGGGATTACCACGCTGAGATTGGGGGCGTCGGGGTCGAATTCGCCGCCCGACGTTCCTCCCGGCTCTTGCGTTGGCGCGGCCTGCGTAGTGGTGGTCGCCGCCGGGGGCGTGGAGACCGGGGAGCTTGGGGCGGGCGCGCCGGTGGTGGCAGGTCCGCTCGGGGAGGCCGAGGGACCGGCCCCGATCGGGCCGGAGGGGGTGGGCCACAGCCCTAGCAACAGGGCCACCAGGGCCGCGACGAGCAGCGCCACGCCCGCCACGAAGGCGGCTACCGCGTAGGCGGTGTGAACACGTCTGCGTTCCGTCTGCGCAGACTCAGGAGGGTTCGAGGAGCGCATGACTCAATTGTGCCCCACCTCACGTAATGGTGGGGCGACTTGGGTTCTGCCACCACGCCGGCGGGAAGGATGCCGGCAACCCCGTCGTCACAGGGCACGCTCCGCTAACTGAACGCCCGCCCGAACTGGGTGACGTAGTAGCCCTCCCCCTGCGCAGAGCGCACGATCAGCCACTGGGCGTAGGTCATGGCCCCGTCGGGCTCCAGTTCCTGACCGGGCCGCCGAATCCCGCAGAAGAAGTCTCCCGCCTCCCCGCTCACCTCCAGTGGCAGTTTGCGCGCCGCGCCGTCCACCTCCGGCAGGGGTACGCCCAGCTCTCCGATGAGCACGCACTCCTCCACCACCCCGCCGGGCGGGAAGATCGAGGCGCGGTAGTTGCTCACGCCGTTCGAGCAGGCGCCCAGGCAGCCGGTCTGGACCGCCTTCATGTTCTCGGGGCTGGTGTGCGCGGCGGCCGCCGCGTCGTTGCCAGCGGCCAGGGCGTCGTAGAACTCCTGCAGCTGCCAGGCCTGCGGGTGCTCCCACATGCCCGCCGTGCTCTGGTAGCGCGTGGTCTGGTACTCGTATCGCTCCCCGCCCCACCACAGCACGATCGTCGCCTCCACGGGCGTGCCAGCCAGCGCGCCCGGCAGGGGTGCGGCGCGCACGTCCTGCACGGTCAAGTGCAGTTCGTTGCCGATGGTTTCCACTTTGGAGAAGCGAACCACCGGCACTTCCGCCTGCAACATGGTGCGGCCCCAGCCGGCCCACAGCTCGATCCCCGTGGCCAGCTCGCCGGCGCCGTTGTAGATCGCCACCGACTGCTGGGTCTCGCCCGTCTCCGCGACGCAGCTAAGCACGACGGCCGTAGCCGCGGCCTGCGCCGGCGAAACGTCGTGCACCGTCTCGATCCTCACCCGCCCCGCCCCAGTAGGGGAGGCCGCCGCGCCGTCGACGAAGTGCAGCGCGCCACTCTCCGGTCCAGGCAGCAGCGCCAGCTGGGCGCACTCCGGCGGGACCACCGCCCACGCGTCGGCCGGATCCGGCCAGAAGCGGTTGGACGACGTTCCTCCCGGCCGCAGCGAGCCGGCCCCCGCCTGTCCGCCGGGCGTGGAGGTGCCCGGGCTGGCCGCCTCCGTCCCCGCAGCGGCGGGCGAGGCGGTGGAAGGGCTAGGCGCGGGCGCCGCCGGGTGCGGCCCGGGCTGGTCCGCGTCGCTGCCGGCACCGGTGGCGATGAGCACTACCGAGGCGGTCACCAGCGCGGCCCCCGCGATCAGCGAGGTCACGGCGTAGACCGGGTGGATGGGCCTCCTGCGGCGCGGCGGGCGGGGCTGGTTTGCGGTCATGCACACATTGTGCCCCCGGCCACTAACAAGAGAAGGAGAACGACGGGCAACAGACCGAAATCAGCGCGCGCGGGGATGACTGGTGGCGTAGACCTCCCGCAGCGCCTGGGCCGTGACGCGCGTATAGATCTGCGTGGTGGTGACCGAGGCGTGCCCCAGCAGCTCCTGCACCACGCGCACGTCCGCCCCGGCATTCAGGATGTGGGTGGCAAAGGAGTGGCGCAGCACGTGCGGGGAGATGTGCTCCTGCACGTCCGCCGCAGCGGCGGCCTCCTGCAGCACCGCCCAGGCCGACTGGCGCGAGAGCCGCTGCCCGCGCGCGTTCACGAACAGCGCGGGCGTGCCCTCGCCGCGCGCCACCAACTCCGGGCGGGCCGCCGCGATGTAGCCGCGCAGCGCCGCCACCGCGTGACTACCCACCGGCACCACACGCTCCTTCCTGCCCTTTCCGCGCAGCAGGGCCGAGGCGGGTTCGCTCAGGCAGACGTCGTCCACGTCCATGCCCACCGCCTCGCTGATGCGCGCGCCGGTGGCGTAGAGGAACTCCAGCAGCGCCGCGTTGCGCGCACCGGCCGGGCCCGGCTTGCGGGCGGCCGCCGCCAGAATCGCCTCCACCGTGGGCAGGTCCAGCGCCTTGGGCAGCGCCTTGGGCACCGCCGGCCGGGCCACGTCCGCGCTCACGTCGCGGGCCACCACCCCCTCCTCCAACAGGAAGCGGTGCAGTCCACGCACAGAGGCCACCAGCCGGGCCGCAGAGGAAGCCGCCAGCGGCGTGCCACCGTCCTGCCCCAGCCGGCAGGCCTGCACGCAGGCCTCGATGTCCTGCTCGGTAAGGGCGGCAGCGTCGGCCACCTCCCTGCCAGCCAGAAAGGCGTTGTAACGCTGCAGGTCGCGGCGGTAGGAGGCAAGCGTGTTCTCAGCCAGGCCGCGCTCCACCCGCAGGTGGGCCAGGTAGAGCGGAATCTGGGCAGAAAGCGGGCCGGGCAACGCCTGCCCGTGCGGCGGCGCCTGCGTCGTTGCGGCCACGCCCTGCCTCCCCTCGCCCATCATGCGGACATAACGCCGTAAGGTTAGCGCCGTTTTCGTTTACAGGGAGCCAATCGGTACCCGGCAAGGCGCGCAACACCCGCCGCGCCAACTAGGCTTGGACCTGCGAGTTGGAGTCAAACAAGGAGAGAACGTGCCCGCGCCCCTAAACCTGACCGAACTGGACCTCCGCGCAATTGACACCGCCAAGGTGCTGGCGGCCGACGCGGTAGAGAACGCAGGCCACGGCCACCCCGGCGCGGCGATCTCACTCGCCCCCATCGCCTACACGCTCTTTCAGCGCTTCTTGCGGTACGACGTTGCCGACGACCGGTGGGAGGGCCGCGACCGGTTCGTGCTGTCGGCGGGGCACTCCGCCCTCACCCAGTACGTCCAGCTCTACCTGGCCGGCCTGGGCCTGGAACTGGACGACCTGAAGGCGTTGCGCACCTGGGGCTCCCTCACCCCCGGCCACCCCGAGCTGGGGCACACCAAGTTCGTCGAGACCACCACCGGTCCGCTCGGTGCGGGCCTGGCCACTGCCGTCGGTATGGCCTTCTCCCAGCGCCGCGTGCGCGGCCTGCTGGACCCGCACACCGAGGCCGGCAAGTCCCCGTTCGACCACCGCGTCTACGTGATCGCCTCCGACGGCGACCTGCAAGAGGGCGTGACCGCGGAGGCATGCTCCCTGGCCGGCACCCAGGAGCTGGGCAACCTCATCGTGCTGTGGGACGACAACCGCATCTCGATCGAGGACAACACGGACATCGCCTTCACCGAGGACGTGCTGGGCCGCTACGACGCCTACGGCTGGCACACCCAGCGCGTGGACTTCACCGCCACCGGGCAGTACGTGGAGGACCTGGACGCCCTGGCCGCCGCCATCGAGACCGCCAAGGCAGACGCCCGCCCCTCCCTCATCGCGGTGCGCACCATCATCGGCTGGCCCTCCCCCACCAAGCAGAACACCGGTGGCATCCACGGCTCCAAGCTGGGCGGCGAGGAGCTGGCCGGGCTGAAGGAGGCCCTGGGCTTCGACCCGGCGCAGATGTTCGCCGTGGAAGAAGCAGTGGTGGAGCACACCCGCGCCGGCGCGGCCGCGCTCTCCGCCGCCGCCCGCAAGGAGTGGGACGAGCTCTACGCCGCCTGGGCGCAGGCCAACCCCGCCGGCGTCGAGCTCCTGGAGCGGCTGCAGGCCCGCCGCCTGCCCGAGGGCTGGCAGGAGTCCATCCCCGCCTTCGGCACCGGCAAGCCGATGGCCACGCGCGCCGCCTCCGGCGCCGTCCTCAGCGCCCTGGCCGGCGTGCTACCCGAGCTGTGGGGCGGCTCCGCCGACCTGGCCGGCTCCAACAACACCACCATGAAGGGCGAGCCCTCCTTCCTGCCCGCCCGCCGCTCCACCGGCGAGTTCGCCGGCCACGAGTACGGGCGCACCCTGCACTTCGGCATCCGCGAGCACGCCATGGGCTCCATCCTCAACGGCATCGCCACCCAGGGACTCACCCGTCCCTACGGCGGCACCTTCCTGCAGTTCGCCGACTACATGCGCCCCGCCGTGCGCCTGGCCTGCCTCATGGACGTGCCCTCCATCTTCGTGTGGACCCACGACTCCATCGGCCTGGGCGAGGACGGCCCCACCCACCAGCCCGTGGAGCACCTGGCCGCTCTGCGCGCCATCCCGGGCCTGAGCGTCGTGCGTCCCGCCGATGCCGCCGAGACGGCCGTGGCCTGGCGCGAGGTGCTGGTGCGAGACAAGGCCGCCGGCCTGATCCTCTCCCGCCAGAACCTCGCCGACCCGGTACGCGACGAGGCCAGCGGCCTGGCCAGCGCCGAGGGCGTGGCCCGCGGCGGCTACGTGCTGCGCGAGGCCGGGGCCGTCGGCGGCGCAGGCCAGAGCACGGCCGGCGAGCAGGGGGCGGCCGGCAAGGTCGACGTCGTCCTCATCGCCACCGGCTCCGAGGTCGCGGTCGCGCTGGAGGCGCAGGAACTGCTGGCCGCCGAGGGCGTGGCCGCGCGCGTCGTGTCCATGCCGTGCGTGGAGTGGTTCGACGCGCAGGACGCCGACTACCGCGAGCAGGTCCTGCCCGCATCCGTACGTGCGCGGGTCACCGTGGAGGCCGGTATCGCCCAGAGCTGGTACCGCTTCCTCGGCGACGCCGGCGTGCCCGTCAGCCTGGAGCACTTCGGTGCCTCCGCCTCCGCCGAGCGCCTCTTCGAGGAGTACGGCTTCACCGCCCAGAACGTGGCCGCCGCCGCCCGCCAGTCCATCGCGCGCGCCGGCAGCGCCGCCTGAGCAACGCATCTACCCAAATCCCGCCCACCCAACACCGACAAACCGCGGCAAATAGGCAGCCGCTAGACGGAGGAATCATGAGCAACGAAGAGATGATCGAAGAGACGCAGTGCTGCGAGGGTTGCGGCTGCGGCGAGCCGGAGACCACCGAGGAGTTCCTGGAGGACGACGACCTGATCGTGGCGCTGGCCGGCCTGCCCTTCGAAGAGGACCAGGAGGAGGCCTGCGAGGAGGGCTGCGGCGGCGGGGACGAGGGCCCCACCCCGGCCCTCGAGGTCATGACCACCGGCGTCGCCTCCGACGCCGCCTACGCGCACGTCGAGCGCCTGGTGGAGGACAAGATCGCCTCCCGCATCGCCGCGAAGGACTCCACCATCTGGGGAGAGGCCGCGCAGGCGGAGGCCTCCATCCGCCTGGGCTGGACCCACCTGCACACCACCTCCCGCGACCTGGTGGAGCCCATCCGCGCCCTGCGCGAGGAGCTGCTGGCCGACGGCATCGACCGCGTGGTACTGGCCGGCATGGGCGGCTCCTCCCTGGCCCCCGAGGTGATCGCCGGTACCTACGGCGTTGACCTGGTGGTGCTGGACTCCACCGACCCCGACCAGGTGGCGCGCGGCCTGTCCGGCGACCTGGCCCGCACCGTCCTGGTGGTCTCCTCCAAGTCCGGTGGCACCGTGGAGACCGACTCCCAGCGCCGCATCTTCGAGGCCGCCTTCACCGAGGCCGGCCTGGACGCCGCCAAGCACATCGTGGTGGTCACCGACCCGGGCTCGCCGCTGTTCCACGCCGCCACCGAGGCCGGCTACCGCAAGATCTTCGAGGCCGACCCGACCGTGGGTGGCCGCTTCTCCGCCCTGACCGCCTTCGGTCTGGTGCCGACCGGTCTGGCCGGCGTGGACGTGGAGCAGCTGCTGAACGACGCTGCCGCAGTGGCCGACGAGCTGGCCGAGGACTCCCCCGCCAACCCGGCCCTGATCCTGGGCGCCGCCATCGCGGGCACCGACCCGCTGCGCGACAAGCTGGTGCTGGCCGACGACGGCTCCGGCCTGTTCCACTTCGGCGACTGGGCCGAGCAGCTGGTGGCCGAGTCCACCGGTAAGGACGGCGTTGGCCTGCTGCCCGTGGTGGCCTCCCTGGAGGCCCCCGAGCTGGCCGAGGAGGCCGGTGACGTGTTGCCGGTGTTCCTCTTCAACCTGGACGCCGACGAGGTGCTGCTGCGCTCCGACGCCGTGCACGTGGCCGGCCGCCTGGGCGCCGCCATGCTGCTGTGGGAGTACGCCACCGCCATCGCGGGCGTGCTGCTGGGCATCAACCCGTTCGACCAGCCCAACGTGGAGTCCGCCAAGGCCGCCGCGCGCGAGCTGCTGGAGAACACCCCGGAGCCGGAGGCCGCCGCGTTCGTGGAGGACGGCATCGAGGTGCGCGCCTCCGCCGGTCTGCTGGACGGCGTGACCACCGTCGAGGGCGCCCTCGAGGCCCTGTATGCCACCCTGGACGCGGACAAGGGCTACCTGGCCGTTATGGCCTACCTGGACCGCGAGGGCGCGCCGGCCGGCGTGCTGGAGCCGGTGCGTGACGCCCTGGCCCGCCGCGTGGCCCGCCCCGTCACCTTCGGGTGGGGCCCGCGCTTCCTGCACTCCACCGGCCAGCTCCACAAGGGCGGCTTCCCGATCGGTGCGTTCCTGCAGATCACCGGCACCGCCACCGCCCAGCTGGACATCCCGGGCCGCGAGTTCGACCTGGCCACGCTGATCGGCGCGCAGGCCGCCGGTGACGCCGCTGTCCTGGCCGAGCACGACCGCCCGGTGGTGCGCTTCCACGTGCAGAACGCGGCCGCCCTGGAGCGCCTGGCCGCGCTCCTGCAGGCATGAGGGGTGCCGAAGAGGTAGCCCTGGAGCAGCTGGCCACCCTGCGGGATCCGCTCGATCGGCGGCTCCCGCGGGTGGCCGGCCCCAGTGCCCTGGTGATCTTTGGTGTCACCGGCGACCTCGCCAAGAAGAAGCTGCTGCCCGCCGTCTACGACCTGGCGGCGCGCGGACTGCTGCACCCGGCCTTCACGCTGATCGGCTACGGCCGACGCGACTGGAGCGACGAGGTCTTTGCCTCCACCGTGCGCGAGGCCGTGGTGGCGCACGCCCGCACTCGTTTCGACGAGCGCATCTGGGCGCAGCTGGCCGCCGGCATCCGCTTCGTGCAGGGAAACTTTGACGACGACGCCGGTTTTGACCGCCTGGCGGAGACGCTGGCGGACGTGGACGCCACCCGTGGGACGGGCGGCAACACCGCCTTCTACCTGTCGGTGCCGCCGGACGCGTTCGCTAAGGTGTGCGGCCAGCTGGCCCGCGTGGGCCTGGATGACACCTCGCGCGGCTGGTCCCGCGTGGTCATCGAGAAGCCCTTTGGGCACGACCTGGCTAGCGCACGCGAGCTGGACGCCGCTGTTTCCCGGGTGTTCCCGGAGACCAGCGTGTTCCGCATCGACCACTACCTGGGCAAGGAGACGGTGCAGAACCTGCTGGCGATGCGCTTCGCCAACCGCATGTTCGAGCCGCTGTGGAACGCCAGCCACGTGGACCACGTGCAGATCACGATGGCCGAGGACATCGGCATCGGTTCGCGCGCCGGCTACTACGACGGCATCGGCGCGGCCCGCGACATCCTGCAAAACCACCTGCTCCAGCTGCTGGCGTTGACGGCGATGGAGGAGCCCGCCTCCCTGGACCCGGACAACCTGCGCCAGGAGAAGATCAAGGTGCTGGAGGCCGTGCGGGTGCCGGAGGACCTGGCCCAGGCCGGGGCGCGCGGGCGCTACGGGGCCGGCTGGCAGGGCGGGCAGAAGGTGCGCGCCTACGTGGAGGAGGACGGCATCGCGCCCGATTCCACCACGGAGACGTACGCGGCCCTGCGCCTGTTCATCCACAATCGCCGCTGGGCCGGGGTGCCGTTCTACCTGCGGGCCGGCAAGCGCCTGGGCCGCCGCGTCACCGAGATCGCGGTGGTGTTCAAGAAGTCGCTGCACTCCCCCTTCCACGACACGGAGATCGACGGCCTGGGCCACAACGCCCTGGTGGTGCGCGTGCAGCCCGACGAGGGTGTGACGCTGCGCTTTGGCGCCAAGGTGCCGGGCACCATGACGCACGTGCGCGACGTGTCGATGGACTTCGGCTACGGGCACGCCTTCACCGAGAACTCCCCGGAGGCATACGAGCGCCTGATCCTGGACGTGCTGCTCGGTGAGCCGCCGCTGTTCCCGCGCCAGGCCGAGGTGGAGTTGTCTTGGCGCATCCTGGACCCGGTGTTGGAGTACTGGGCAGCCAACGGCGCGCCGGACACCTACGAGCCGGGCTCGTGGGGGCCGGCCAGTTCCGACAAGCTGCTGGCGGCCGACGGGCGCGCCTGGCGCCTGCCATAGGAGTAGATGTGCGAATCAAACTTGCTTACACCTCCTCCGCGAAGGTGGCCGCCCGGCTGCTGGAGCTGCGCGAATCGGGCGGCTCCTCTGCGCTCGGGCGCGTGCTGACGCTCGTGGTGGTGGTCCCCTCCCCCGCCGACGTGGAGGACGCCCTGGCGGCCACCACCGCCGCTTCCTTGGAGCACCCGTGCCGCGTGATCGTGGTGACCGGTTCGTGCGCCACGTGTAGCGAAGCGGGCGCCGCGGAAGTCGGGATGGACGACGCTGCCGCCCCGGCCAACGGCGCGGTGACGCCGTGCGAGGAACCGCGCCTGGACGCGGAGATCCGCGTGGGCCGTGGGGCCGGTGCCAGCGACATCGTGGTGCTGAACGGTCGTGGCGAGGTGGGTGGTCCGGAGACCCTGATCGCCCCGCTGCTGCTGCCCGACTCCCCGATCGTGGTGTGGTGGCCCACCGACCCGCCCAAGGCGCCCAGCCAGGACCCGTTGGGCAAGCTGGCCCACCGGCGCATCACCGACTCGCGCGGCACGCAAAACCCGATCGAGCGACTGAAGGAGCTGGCCCAGCAGCACGTGCCGGGCGACTCGGACCTCTCCTGGTCCGGCGTGACCATCTGGCGCTCGCTGATCGTGCTGGCCGCCGGCGAGCCGCCGCTGGCGCCGATCACGTCCGTCGACGTCTGGGGCAGCGCCACCCACCCGGCCGGGCGGCTCATCGGCGCCTGGCTGCGCGTCCAGTTGGGCGTGCCCGTGCGCATGCACATCAACCCGGAGGCGGCCACCGTCAACCGGGTGGTGCTGCACCGCGAGACTGGCGATGTGGAAATCGACCGTCCCGTGGGAAGTGCGGTGGCGGTGCTGCGTCGTCCAGGCGTCCCCGACGTCTCTCTGGCGCTGCCGCGGCGCACCACCGCGGACTGCCTGATGGAGGAACTGCGCCGCCTCGACGTGGACGCGATCTACGCGAAGGTGATCTCGCAGGGACTGGAGCTGGTCGAGGAGGTCCAGTGAGCAAGCAGGTTGCAAGCCGAGTCGTCGTGCTGCCGGACCTGGAGGCAGCGGCCGAGCTGGCAGGTGCCCGCCTGCTGGACGGCATCATCGCCGACCTGTCCACGCAGGACGTGACGCACGTGGTCCTCACCGGCGGCACCGCCGGCATCAGGATGCTGGTGCGCGCGGCGGCCAACCCGCTCGCGGCGGCCGTGGACTGGCGCCGGGTGCACATCTGGTGGGGCGACGAGCGCTACCTGGCTGAGAACCACCCGGAGCGCAACTCCTTCCAGGCGCACACGGCGCTGCTGGACCACCTGCCCGCGCCGGCCCACCTGCACCCCATCCCGGGGCCGCCGATGGCGCTGGAGCAGGCGGGCGTGGAGTTCGCGCGGGCGCTGGTGGCGCACGCCCGCGTGGGCGACGACCTGCCCCGCTTCGACCAGGTTTTCCTGGGCGTGGGGCCAGACGGGCACGTGGCCTCGATCTTCCCGGGGCACGCCACGCTGCAAGCCGGCGGGACCGTGGTGGTGGAGGCCAACTCCCCCAAGCCCCCGGCCGAGCGGGTCTCCCTGACGCTCGGGGCGCTTGCCACCGCGAAGCGGCTGACGTTCCTGATCGCCGGGGCGGACAAGGGCCCGGTCCTGGGCGAGATCGCCGCCGACACGGACTGCGCCCTGCCTGCGGCGGTGCTGGACCGGCTCTCCGGGCACCACGGTGCCTGGTTGACCGACCAGCCCGCGCTGCAGGCCTCGGGGTTGCCCGGGGCGCTGGAGCGGTAGCGGTCGCTAGGGGCGGGCCGAGGCTCGCTCAAACTTGGCAAACCGCGTCGAGACTTGTCCTGAGCGGCCCCGCCATTGACAAGTTCCGGCGGGCTTGGACAAGTTTCGGCGGGCTTGGACAAGGTTCAGCGGGCGCTTTCCGCGTGGCCGGGGCGCGCGGAGCTGCTGGGCCGGGTTCCAACTAGACGTTTGATGCTTCGACTAGACGTTTGACGCTTCGACTAGACGTTAACCAGGGCCGGAACGTCGAGTTGAGTGCCCCAACGTCGAGTTGAAGATCGAAACGTCTAGTTCAGACAACGCGAGCGCCAGTCCACGGGCACCTTTAGAGCGCAACCCCGTCCCAGTGCCGGCCCCTCCCCGTGTAAGCCCGGAGCATGGACGACGTTCCACCCAGCCCGTTGCTCGAGCCGGTCCCTCCGCGTGGAGGCCCGGAGCATGGACGACGTTCCGCCCGCCCCGTCGCTAGGGCCGGCCCCTCGGCGTGTTGGCCTGGGTGGGGCGCTCGTCCCTTGCTCTCTACAGGGTCTTTCTGCTGGCCGGCCGGGGAGGGCGCGAGGGCGGCGGGTGTTTTCCACAAGGGGTAGATACGGCAACGAGCCCTGGTTTAGGTTCGGTTTATGGAGATCAACCCGACCCAGCAACCGGCAGTGGCCGCCACGGGCCCGGCCCGGCGGGTGGCACCACGGCTTCTCCTTGCCACCCTGGTGGCCCTTCCCCTGCCCCTGGCCGCGTGCTCGACCCAGACCGAGGCGCCCCCAGCCCCGCTGCCCATGCCCAGCGTGAACACCACGGCGCCGGCGAGCAGCCAGCCCTCCGACCAATCCACCCAGGCAACACCGGTCCCATCAACCGGTGCTGCCAGCGAGACACCGCTCGTACCGGAGCAGATACAGGCGCCCGTCCCCTCGGACGTAGCGCTAGAGAACAGCGCCGACGGTGCCGAGGCCTACGCCTACTTCCTCTTCCAAGCCTGGTGGTACCTCATCAACACCCACGACATCGAATGGTGGGACACCAACATCCCCGACTGCGACTGGAAGCACCAGATTTACTCGATCGCTGCGGAAAAGGAGCGCAGAGGGCTGCGTAACGAAACAGCAGAGATCACCCCTTACACCACAAGCAGGAAGGTGAATCCTGAAAACTCCAGCGAGTTTGCCATTACACTGCGCGCAAACGTCGGGGACATATACGAAATATCCAAGGGTGGCACCAGGGAAATTAGCACAAAAGCAACCACCTTCGAGCTCACCGCCAGATTGGAGTACCGGGACAGCGGCTGGAAGATCGTAGGCGCAGTAAACAGCACGGTCGGAGATGAGCAGTGATCTCCCCACTATTCGTTTCCTGCCTGGTCGCGTTAACTTCCCTAACCGCCAACAACTCCGAGGACTGGACAAGCTCGATAAACAACGATTCTGGAACTGTCACCGTCACAGGTGTCTGGAATGACACGCCTTCTGACAGCGAAATTGTAGAAACCCCGATCGCGGCGTTGCCTGTGCCGTCTGTGGTTCCTACTAGGCCGCATTACTTGTGTGAGTTTGAGGACCCGACCGAGTGCATGTGGGACTACGGGGAAAAACGCCGCCTGCCCCGCCCGTCCCCCAGCCAGGCACCCGAGGTGGACTGGACCAGAGCGGTGACCATCCGGGAGGTCGAGTCCATCAACTTCGCCCCACCCGCAGTGATCATGTGGCCCAACACCGGCGACGTTCTCATCAACCTACCCACCCCCGTGATGACCGACGCGGGTGAGCGGATCTACACCCTGCAGTTCACCACCGCCGACATCCAAGTACGCGCCACCCCGTTCGAGTACACCTGGGACTTTGGCGATGGCACGGTAGAGACCGTGGACCACCCCGGCCTGCCCGACCCCCAGGCCACCTACAAACACCAATACCTCACCCGCGCCGCCAAGAACCGCATCACCCTGACCACCACCTGGAGTGCTGAGTTCCTCCACCCCCGCACCGGGGCCTGGATCCCCATCGAAGGCAGCGTGCAAACCCTCAGCTACTCGCGCTGGTTCACCCAGAAAATGGCCGTGCCCTTCCTGACCGACGAAGCCGAAAAACTAGACGGCCACTAACCCACCCCCACCCCCTTGTTGCACACGCCCCCTGCAGCCGGGCGGTGGTGCCGGCAGACACGTCGGTGGGGGCGATTCGCAAAGAATCGCCCCCACCGACATCACCTCCGGACCGCGCCTATGCGGCCCGGGCTCAGAAGAGTTCGAGCACTCCAATGAGGATGATGGAGGTTACCCACACCACTGCGGTGACAACGGTGATGCGGTTGAGGTTCCGCTCGGCAACGCCGGAGGACGACATCGAGGAGGAGATGCCACCACCGAACATGTCAGAGACGCCGCCGCCCTTGCCCTTGTGCAGCAGGATGGACAGGATCAGGAAGAGGCTGGAAATGACCAGCAGCACCTTCAGCAGGATAGAAACGAAAAACACGAGCAGACCGTTCGTACTAGCGAGCAGGGATGCCCGCGGGCCTAAGCCGCGCAGACGTACCCCCCAATGATACTGGAAAGAAAGAGTGGGGTGGCGCACCGCTCCGGGCGCGCCACCCCACCACCTGAGAGGGAGCTAGATCAGGCGTTGAAGCGCGCGATCTTGGCGAACTCCTCGGCCTGCAGGGAGGCGCCGCCCACCAGGGCACCGTCCACGTCCTCCTTGGCCATGATGTCGGCAACGTTGGAGGACTTCACGGAGCCACCGTAGAGCACGCGCACCTTGGCGGCGGTCTCGGCGTCGAACAGCTCAGCCAGGCGAACACGGATGGCGGCGCAGACCTCCTGCGCGTCCTCCGGGGTCGCCACCTCGCCGGTGCCGATCGCCCAGACGGGCTCGTAGGCAACGACGGTCTGGGCGGCCTCCTCGGCGGAGAAGTCCGCGTACATGCCGTCGATCTGAGCCAGGACGTAGGAGACCTGCTCGCCGGCCTTGCGGACGTCCAGGCCCTCGCCGCAGCACAGGATCGGGGTCATGCCGGCGGCGAGCGCCACCTTGGCCTTGGTGCCGATCAGGGCGTCGGTCTCGCCGTGGTACTCGCGGCGCTCGGAGTGACCCACCACCACGTAGGAGACACCCAGGCGGGTGAGCATGGCGGCGGAGATCTCACCGGTGTATGCGCCGGAGGCGTGCACGGAGACGTCCTGGGCGCCGTAGCGGATGGAGAGCTTGTCGGCCTCCACCAGGGTCTGCACGGAGCGGATGTCCGTGAACGGCGGAACCACCACGACCTCGACGGCGTCGTAGTCGTGGCCGGCGTCGCCCAGCGCCACGGCCAGGCCCTGCACCAGCTGGACGGCCTCGAGGTGGTCCAGGTTCATCTTCCAGTTGCCCGCCATCAGCGGCTTGCGGTTGGTCATCTCAGTCCTCCAGAACAGCGATACCGGGGAGGGTCTTGCCCTCCAGCATTTCGAGGGAAGCTCCACCACCGGTGGAGATGTGGGAGAAGGTGGCCTCGTCGAAGCCCAGGCGGCGCACGGCGGCGGCGGAGTCGCCGCCACCGATGACGGTGAAGGCGTCGCCCTCGCTCATCGCCTTGGCGACGGCGCGGGTGCCGCCGGCGAAGGCCTCGAATTCGAACACGCCCATGGGGCCGTTCCACACGATCGTCTTGGCATCGGCCAGCTTGGAGGCGTACAGCTCCTGGGAGGCCGGGCCGATGTCCAGGCCCATGTCCTCGGCCGGGATGGCGTCGGCGGCGACCACCTGGAACGGGGCGTCGGCGGCGAAGTGGGTGGCGGCCAGCACGTCAACCGGCAGCACGATCTCCACGCCGTTGGCCTCGGCGGTGGCCAGGTAGCCCTTGACGGTCTCGAGCTGGTCCTCCTCCAGCAGGGACTTGCCGACCTCGTAGCCCTTGGCCTTGAGGAAGGTGTAGGCCATGCCGCCACCGATGAACAGGCGGTCGGCCTTGTCCAGCAGGTTGGCGATCACGCCCAGCTTGTCGGAGACCTTGGAGCCACCGAGAACAACGGCGTAGGGGCGCTCCGGGTCCTTGATGGCCTTGCCCAGGGACTCGATCTCCTTGAGCACCAGCAGACCGGTCGCGGAGGGCAGCAGCTTGGCCACGTCGTAGACGGAGGCCTGCTTGCGGTGCACCACGCCGAAACCGTCGGAGACGAAAGCGTCGGCCAGCTTGGCCAGCTCGCCAGCCAGCTCCTCGCGCTCGGCGTCGACCTTGGAGGTCTCGCGGGCGTCGAAGCGGATGTTCTCCAGCAGCAGGATCTCGCCCGGGGCGAGCTCGGCGGCGAGCTTCTGAGCGGATTCGCCAACGACGTCCTCGGCCAGGGTGACCTTGGCGTCCACGAGCTCGCCGAGGCGCTTGGCGACGGGGGCCAGCGAGTAGGCGGGGTTGACCTCGCCCTTGGGGCGGCCCAGGTGAGCGGTGACGATGACGGCGGCACCGGCCTTGAGCAGGTAGTTCAGGGTGGGCAGGGCGGCGAGGATGCGGCCGTCGTCGGTGATGCGCTCGCCGTCCAGCGGGACGTTGAAGTCGGAGCGGACCAGCACGCGCTTGCCGGTGAGGTCGCCCAGGGTCTCGAGGGTCTTCATTCTTCTCCTCAGCTTTGAGTGGGACTGTCGATAAGGAAGCGGCGCCCGCGCATGGAACGTGGGCGCCGCTTCAAATGCTCAGAAACCGGTCAGGATCAGAGCTTGCCGCCGATGAAGACGGTCAGGTCAACGAGACGGTTGGAGTAACCCCACTCGTTGTCGTACCAGGACACGACCTTGACCTGGTCGCCGATGACCTTGGTGAGGCCAGCGTCGAAGATGGAGGAGTGCGGGTCGGTGACGATGTCGGTGGAGACCAGCGGCTCCTCGGAGTAGGCCAGGATGCCCTTCAGCGCACCCTCGGCGGCCTCCTTGATGGCGGCGTTGACGGCCTCGACGGTGACCTCCTCACGGGCGGTGAAGGTCAGGTCGGTGGCGGAGCCGGTGGGGACCGGAACGCGCAGGGCGTAGCCGTCCAGCTTGCCCTTCAGCTGGGGCAGAACCAGGGAGACGGCCTTGGCCGCACCGGTGGAGGTGGGGGTGATGTTCAGGGCGGCGGCGCGGGCGCGACGCAGGTCCTTGTGGGGGGCGTCCAGCAGACGCTGGTCACCGGTGTAGGCGTGAACGGTGGTCATGAGGCCACGCTCGATGCCGAACTTCTCGTCCAGAACCTTGGCCATGGGGGCCAGGCAGTTGGTGGTGCAAGAAGCGTTGGAGACGATGTTGTGCTTGGCCGGGTCGTACTCCTCGTGGTTCACACCGACGACGAAGGTGGCGTCCTCGTTCTTCGCCGGGGCGGAGATGATGACCTTCTTGGCGCCGCCCTCGAGGTGGGCCTTGGCCACCTCGGCGTCGGTGAAGAAACCGGTGGACTCGACCACGATGTCAACGTTGTGCTCGCCCCACGGGATGTTCTTGGGGTCGCGCTCGGCGAAAGCGGCGATGCGCTTGCCGTTGACGGAGATGGACTCGTCGTCGTAGGAAACCTCGGCGTCCAGGCGACCCAGGATGGAGTCGAACTTGAGCAGGTGAGCCAGGGTCTTGTTGTCCGTCAGGTCGTTGACGGCGACGACCTCGACGTCCGCACCCTGCTCGAGAGCGGCGCGGAAGAAGTTACGGCCGATGCGGCCGAAGCCGTTGATACCAACGCGGATGGTCACGATTGTCCTCCTGAAGTGCGCCAGATGGCGCGGAAGTCGTCTTTTTGGCTTGGCCCGGGTGGGGCCACCGTCCCTCTAGCCGGACGGCCAGCGTGGAACATGCCCTACGTTACACGGATGTGGCGTGGTCGATTCGGTGCAAACGTCCCAATGTGCCGCGCAATTGCTTGCGGCGAACAGAGTTGACGCACGGTTGCGTGATGGGTTGCACGATTTCGCAAGGCGCGTGTGCCCTATCGGTGTACGACGTTGCCGCCCGTCCTTTTCGCGGCGGGCGGTGGGTGAAATTGGCGGCCGTTAGTGGTCCTGGCCCTCGGGTGGGATCGCTGCGGTGGTGCCGGGAATGCCCAGTTCGTCGGCGCGCTTGTCGGCCATCGCCAGTAGGCGGCGGATGCGTCCGGCCACTGCGTCCTTGGTCAGCGGCGGCACGGTCAGGCGGCCCAGTTCCTCCAGGGAGGCCTCGGGGTGCTCCATCCGCAGGCGTCCGGCCTCTACCAGGTGGGCGGGCACGTCGCCCCCCAGGATTTCGAAGGCACGGCCCACGCGGGCGCCGGCGGTGACGGCGGCCTGGGTGGAGCGGCGCAGGTTGGCGTCGTCGAAGTTCTGCAGCCGGTTGGCGTGGCCGCGCGCCTCGCGGGTGGAGCGGCGCTCCTCCCAGCGGTGCACGGCGTCCTTGGCGCCCATCAGGGTGAGCAGGGTGGCGATGTGGTCGCCGTCGCGGATCACCACGCGGTCCCCTCCCCTGGCCTCGCGCGCCTTGGCGGACACGCCCACGCGCCGAGCCAGGCCCACGATTGCCAGGGCGGACTCGCCGCCGGGGCAGGTGATCTCCAGCGCGCCGGAGCGCCCGGGTTCGGTCAGGGAGCCGCGGGCCAGGAACGCGCCGCGCAGCGCGGCGATGGCCTCTGTGGTGGTGCCCGCCACGACGCGGGGAGGCAGGCCGCGCACCGGGCGGCCGTGGCGGTCGATGAGCCCGGTGGTGCGGGCCAGGTCCGCCCCCTTGGTGACGACCCGCACCACGTACCGGTTGCCCTTGCGCAGGCCGCCGTTAATCACGATCATCTCTGAGTCGACGTCGTACAGCTCGCGCAGGGCCTGGCGCAGCCGCCGGGCGGCGACGCCGGAGTCAAGCTCGGGGGCGAGCACCACGGTGCCGCCGGAGATCTGCAGTCCACCGGAGAATCGCACCAGCGCGGCCACCTCTGCCCGCATCTCGCCGGGGCGTTCCACCTGCACGCGCGCAAGCTCGTCCTTGACTTCGACCGTCATAGACATAGAGCTGTTCCCTTCGAGCGATGAGGTACGGGACGCGACTCCAGCTAACTTACTACGCCGGCAAAGGCCTCGCGGAACGCAGTGGCGAGACGTAACTCATCATGCACGGCCTGCCCGGCGGTGCCTCGCACGGGCCTGTAGATGGCGCGCGCGCCCATCTGTTCCACGCGCGCGTCGAGCGCGGCAGAACGCACCGATGGGTCGCAAATGACCACGTCGATGCGCAGGTCCGGGCTGTGTTCCTCCAGCACCGCCAGGTGATCGGCCTGGCTGAGCCCGGCCGCCTCGCCGCTGCCCGCGGACAGGTTCATCACCACGGCGCGGCGGGCGGGGGTGGTCACCAGGGCGTCGTGCAGGTCGCTGACCATCAGGTGCGGCAGCACGGAGGTGAACCAGGAGCCGGGCCCCAGCACCACCCAGTCCGCCTCCCGGACGGCGCTCAGCACGCGCTCGTCCACGGGCGGGTCGGAGGGCTCCAGCCACACCTCCTCCACGTTCTGCGTCACCGCCACGCGGGCCTGCCCGCGCACCACGCCCACGTCGCGCACCCGCGCCGCGATCTCCAGGGGCACGTTTGCCATCGGCATGACCCGGCCACGCGCGCCCACCAGGGCCCCGATCTGGTCGAGCGCGTCGATAGAGTCGGTGTGCAACTGCCACAGGCCGGTGATGATGAGGTTGCCGAGGGCGTGCCCGTTGAGCGGGCCGGCGGAGGCGAAGCGGTGCTGGAGCACGTTGGCCCACTCCCGTTCCCTGGGGGCCTGCGAGCAGAGCGCGGTGAGCGCCATCCGCAGGTCGCCGGGCGGCAGGCAGCCGAGCTCGCCGCGCAGCCGCCCGGAGGAGCCACCGTCGTCAGCGACCGTGACGATAGCGGTGAGCTGGTCGCTGACGTGCGTCAGCGCGCGCAGGCTCGCCGCCAGGCCGTGGCCGCCCCCAAGGGCCACCACGCTGGGGCGAGCCGTCTCCGCGCCGGTCACTACTCGCGCCCGAGGTCGCGGTGCAGCACGGTGGTGGTGAAGCCCGCCTCGCGCAGCTTCTCCCCCAGGTACTCGGTCATCGCCACGGAGCGGTGCTTGCCGCCCGTGCAGCCCACCGCGATCGTCACGTAGGGCTTGAGCTCGCTCAGGTAGCCGGCCAGCACCGGCTCCAGCGCGGACAGGTAGCGGTCGGCGAACTTGGTGGCGCCCTCCAGCCCGAGCACGTAGTCGCGCACGGGCTGGTCCTTGCCGGTGAGGTGGCGCAGCTCAGTTACCCAGTACGGGTTGGCCAGGAAACGCATGTCTACCACGTGGTCGGCGTCCAGGGGCAGCCCGTACTTGAAGCCGAAGGAGACCACTGCGACCCGCAGCGGGGAGTCCTCTCCACCCACCACCTCGCGGATGCGGCGCGCTAGGTCGTGCACCGTGAGCGAGGTGGTGTTGATGACCACGTCCGCGCGGCGGCGCAGCGGTGCCAGCAGCTCGCGCTCGGCCTTGATCGCATCGAGCATGCGGCCGTTGCCCTGCAAGGGGTGCGGGCGGCGGTTGTACTCGTAGCGCTTGACCAGTTCCTGGTCGTCGGCGTCCAGGAAGATGATGCGGTAGTGCGTCTCCTGCTGGCGCAGCTCGTCCAGCACCGCGACGAACTCGCTGAAGAACTCCCGGCTGCGCACGTCCACCACCACGGCCAGGCGGTGCACGCCGCCGGCGGCGGCGGTCATCATGCCGGCCATGGCGGTGATCATCCGCGGCGGCAGGTTGTCCACCACGTACCAGTCCAGGTCCTGCAGCGCCATGGAGGTGCGGGTGCGCCCGGCACCGGACATGCCGGTGATGATCAGCAGCTCGGGGCGCGGCGAGGTGGAGTGAGCCGCAATGCCTTCTGCGATCGCGATTCCCTCCGGGAGGGTCTGGGGGTCGGTGTCTTCCAGCTCGTTCTCACTCATGACACCAGTTTGCCATGCCGTGGGCTGGATCACTGCACGCGGTCGCCCTGTGGGCGCCCCGAGGTCGGTGCGCCGGCCCCGGTGTCAGCTCAGCTCGATGCCGATCCCGGCGGCGGTGCGGGCGGCCAGCTCGCGGGCCTCCGCCACGCTGCCGGCGCGGGCCGCCACCACGCCGAGCCGGCGACCCGGGGTGGCAGTGGGCTTGCCGAACAGGCGCAGCTCCACGCGCGGATCGGCCACGGCGGCCTCGACGCCGGTGAAGGACGCCACGCCCTCCCCCGGAGACTTCAACACGGCCGAGGCCCCGGGGCTGACCAGAGAGGTGTCCACCGGCAGGCCAAGGATGGCGCGCGCGTGCAGCTCGAACTCGCTGAATCGCTGCGTGGCCAGGGTGACCAGGCCCGTGTCGTGCGGGCGCGGGGAGACCTCAGAGAAGATCACCTGCTCCCCCTTGACGAACAGTTCCACCCCGAACACGCCCCAGCCGCCCAGGGCGCCGGTGATCGCGGTGGCCACCTCCTTTGCCCGTTCCAGGGCAGCGTCGTTCATCGGGTGCGGCTGCCAGGACTCCACGTAGTCGCCGTCCACCTGCCGGTGGCCGATAGGCGCGCACACGCTGGTGACCGTGCCACCGTCGGCGGCGCGGGAGCGCACCGTCAGGAGCGTGATCTCGTAGTCGAAGTCCACGAAGCCCTCCACGATGACGCGGCTGACCTCGCCGCGCCCGCCGGTGCGCGCCCCGCTCTGGGCGTACTCCCACGCCCCGGCCACATCCTGGGCCGTGCGGACCACGGACTGGCCCTTGCCGGAGGACGACATGACCGGCTTGATGACGGCGGGCAGCCCAACGGCCTCAACCGCCGCCTGCACCTCCTCCAGGCAGGAGGCAAAGCGATAGGCGGAGGTGGGCAGTCCCAGCTCCTCGGCCGCCAGGCGGCGGATGCCCTCGCGGTCCATGGTCAGCTGGGTGGTGCGGGCCGTGGGCACCACCCGCACCTCGCCAGCCGCCTCCAGCTCCGCCAGCGCTCCGGTGGCGATCGCCTCGATCTCGGGGACCACCACCTGCGCGCGCGAGGCCCGGATGGCCTCCTTCACCGCCACCGGGTCCAGCATGTCGATCACCATGGCGTTGTGGGCCACCTGCTGGGCCGGGGCGCCCTCGTAGCGGTCCACTGCCGTGACCTCCACGCCCAGGCGCGTCAACGCGATCGCCACCTCCTTGCCCAGCTCCCCGGAGCCCAACAGCAGGACTCGCGTGGCGGACTCAGACCAGGGGGTGCCAAGGGTGATGCTCATGGGCCCAAGCGTAGCGGCTCGCGATCAGGCCGAGTCGGCGTGCAGGGTGGCGAAGATGGCCTCCGCCAGGCGCGGCCCGACCCCCGGGGCCTCCTGCAGTTGCTCCACCGCCTGCTGCCGGATCGCGGCCACCGAACCGAAGTGGCGCAGCAGCGCGGCCTGCTTGGCCGGCCCCAGCCCGGGCACGGCGTCTAGGGCGGAGCGGGTCATGGCCTTAGAGCGCTTCTTGCGGTGGGCGGTGATGGCGAAGCGGTGGGATTCGTCGCGCAACGCCTGCAGCAGGTGCAGCGCCGGGGCGGTGCGCGGGAAGACCACCGGGAAGTCCTCCCCGGGCACCCACACCTCCTCCAGGCGCTTGGCCAGGCCCACCACGGCCACGTCCACCACGCCGAGTTCCTCCAGCACCGCAGCGGCGGTGTTCACCTGGGGCAGGCCGCCGTCGACCACCAGGAGGTCGGGGCGGTAGGCGAAGCGCCGCGGGCGCCCGGTGGCCGGGTCGATGGGCCCGGAGGCGAGCTGCTCGCCGTCCTCGTCCTCGCCGTCCTGCCCGTTGTCCTGCGCCAGCAGGCGCTTGAGGCGGCGGCGCAGCACCTCCGCCATCGCGGCCGTGTCGTCCCTGGCGCCCTGGCCGTCCTCTCCCCTGATGACGAACGAGCGGTAGTCGCTCTTGCGCGGCACGCCGTCCTCGAAGACCACCATCGAGGCCACCTGGTGGGTGCCCTGCGTGTGGGAGACGTCGAAGCACTCGATGCGCAGCGGGGCCTGGTCCAGGCCCAGGTATTCGCCCAGTTGGGAGAGGGCCTGCGCCCGTTGCGTCAGGTCGCCGGCCCGCTTGGCCCGGTGCAGCGCCAGGGACTGCACCGCGTTGGTGTGCACCCGCTGCGCCAGCTCCTTCTTCTCGCCCCGCTGCGGCACCCGCAGGCGCACCGCCGCACCGCGCAGCGCCCCCAGCCAGGACTTCAGCTCGGCGGCGTCCTCCGGCAGCACCGGTACTAGGATTTCGGCCGGAATCGCGGAGGCGGCATGGTGGGCGACGTCGTCCACCGACGTGCCTGCCCGCGTGGCGCCCCCCTTCTTTGCCTGTTCGCCGCGCGAGCGGCCCGAGGCGCTCATCTCCTTGGCGGCGGACTCCAGGGCGCTGGCCGCAGCGATCGCCAGCGCCGCCTCCTGCTCCTGGCCGTAGACCTGCTCCAGCAGCTTGGCGATCAGCTGGCCGTCGGTCAGCTCCTCCGCCAGCTCCACCACCCAGCCGCGCTGGCCCCGGATGCGCCCGCCGCGCACGTGGAACACCTGCACGGCGGCCTCCAGCTCGTCGCGGGCCAGGGCAAAGATGTCCGCGTCCGTGTCGTCGCTCAGCACCACCGCGTTTGCCTCCAGCACCCGCTCGATGGCCTTGAGCTGGTCGCGCAGGCGCGCGGCGGACTCGTAGTCCAGGCGGGCGGCGGCCTGGCGCATCTGCTCCTTCAGCTCCCGCACCACGCCACCGGTGCGCCCGGCCATGAAGGAACAGAACTCCTGCGCCAGCTGCCGGTGTTCGGCCACGCTCACCTTGCCGACGCAAGGGGCGGAGCACTTGTCGATGTAGCCCAGCAGGCACGGCTTGCCGGTGCGCTTGGCGCGGTCGAATACGCCCTTGGAGCACGAGCGCACCGGGAAGACCCGCAGCAGCGCGTCCATGGTTTCGCGGATGGCCCAGGCGTGCGCGTAGGGGCCAAAGTAGCGGGTGCCCTTGGAGCGCGCGCCGCGCGTTACCAGCACGCGCGGGTAGGTCTCCCCCATCGTCACCGCCAGGTAGGGGTAGGACTTGTCGTCCTTGAACATGACGTTGAAGCGCGGATCGAACTCCTTGATCCACGAGTACTCCAGCGCCAGCGCCTCCACCTCGGTGGCCACCACGGTCCACTCCACCGCGCACGCGGTGGTGACCATCTGCTGGGTGCGCTCGTGCAGCGCGGCGATGTCCTGGAAGTAGTTGGACAACCGCTGGCGCAGGTTCTTCGCCTTGCCGACGTAGATGACGCGCCGCTGCTCGTCCAGGAAGCGGTAGACGCCCGGGTCCGTGGGAATGGACCCGGGCGCGGGCCGGTACGTGGACGGGTCAGCCAACGCTGCGCCCGCGTGCCTCGAGCAGCTCGCGCAGGTAGCGGCCCGTGTGGGACTCCTCCACCGTGGCCACCTGCTCCGGCGTGCCCGTGCAAAGCACGCGCCCGCCGCCGCTGCCGCCTTCCGGCCCCATGTCCACGATCCAGTCCGCGTTGGCGATCACGTCCAGGTTGTGCTCGATCACCAGCACCGTGTTGCCCTTGTCCACCAGGCCCTGCAGCACGCGCAGCAGCTTGGAGATGTCTTCCAGGTGCAGGCCCGTGGTGGGCTCGTCGAGCACGTAGATGGTGCGTCCGGTGGACCGCTTTTGCAGCTCGCTGGCCAGCTTGACGCGCTGCGCCTCGCCGCCGCTGAGCGTGGTGGCGCTCTGCCCCAGGCGCACGTAGCCCAGGCCCACGTCCACCAGGGTGTCTAGGTGACGGGCGATGGCGGGAACGGCGCGGAAGAACTCGGCCGCCTCCTCGATGGGCATGTTCAGAACGTCGGCCACCGTCTTGCCCTTGAAGTGCACCTCCAGGGTCTCGCGGTTGTAGCGCGAACCTTCGCACACCTCGCAGGGCACGTACACGTCCGGCAGGAAGTTCATCTCGATCTTCAGCGTGCCGTCGCCCTTGCAGGACTCGCAGCGCCCGCCCTTGACGTTGAAGCTGAACCGGCCGGGCTGGTAGCCGCGCACCTTGGCCTCCGGCGCGGAGGCGAACAGCTTGCGGATGTGGTCCCACACGCCCGTGTAGGTGGCGGGGTTGGAGCGCGGGGTGCGGCCGATGGGCGACTGGTCCACGTGCACCACCTTGTCCAGGTGCTCCAGGCCCTCGACGCTCTTGTGCTTGCCGGCCACGATGCGCGCCCCGTTCAGCTTGGCGGCCAGCACCTGGTAGAGCACCCCGTTGACCAGGGAGGACTTGCCGGAGCCGGACACGCCCGTGACGGCCACGAGGTTGCCCAGCGGGAAGGAGACGGTGACGTTTTGCAGGTTGTTCTCCCGCGCCCCGACCACGGTGAGCTGGCGCGCCTTGTCCTGCTTGCGGCGCTCGGTGGGCACCACGATCTCCTTGCGGCCGGACAGGTAGGCGCCGGTGAGCGAGCGCTCGTTTGCCAGCAGGCCCTCCAGGGTGCCGGAGTGCACCACCTCGCCGCCGTGCTCGCCGGCGCCGGGGCCGATGTCCACCAGCCAGTCGGCGGTGCGGATGGTGTCCTCGTCGTGCTCCACCACGATCAGCGTGTTGCCGAGGTCGCGCAGGCGGGTCAGGGTGTCGATCAGGCGGCGGTTGTCGCGCTGGTGCAGGCCGATGGAGGGCTCGTCGAGCACGTAGAGCACGCCCACCAGGCCCGCGCCGATCTGGGTGGCCAGGCGGATGCGCTGCGCCTCGCCGCCAGAGAGCGTCCCGGCGGCCCGCGAGAGGGTGAGGTAGGTCAGGCCCACGTCCACCAGGAAGCCCAGGCGCGCGTCGATCTCGATGAGCACCTGCGCGGCGATCGCCCGCTCGCGCTGCCCCAGCTCGACGTTTTGCAGGTAGGCGCGGGCGTCGGCGATCGACAGCTCGGAGATCTCGGCGATGTTCAGCTCACCGATCCGCACGGCCAGTACCTCCGGGCGCAGGCGCGCCCCGTTGCAGGCCCCGCAGGGGATCTCCCGCATGAAGGACTCGTAGCGCTCGCGCTGCGAATCGGACTCCGTCTCCTGGTGCTTGCGCTCCACGAACGTGACGGCGCCCTCGAAGCCGCTGGTGATGGTGCGTTCGCGCCCCCATCGGTTGCGATACGTTTGGCGCACCGTGTAGTCCCGCCCGTAGAGCAGCATCTGCTTGGCGCTCTTGGAGAGCTTCTTCCAGGGCGTGTTGAGGTCGAATCCCTCCTGGCTGGCCACCACCTGCGCTTGGCGCAGGAAGTACTCCGGGTAGCCCACCCAGACGGCGATGGCGCCCTCGTTGACGGACAGGTCCGGGTTGGGCACCACCAGTTCCGGGTCCACCTCGAGGCGCGAACCGATGCCGCTGCACTCCGGGCAGGCGCCGTAGGGGGCGTTGAATGAGAAGGTGCGCGGCTCGATCTCGTCCAGGGCGAGCGGGTGGTCGTTGGGGCAGGCGCGCTTCTCGCTGAAACGGCGCCGACGCTCGGGGTCGTCGTCCTCGCGGTCCACGTAGTCCACCACTACCAGGCCGTCGGCCAGGCGCAGGGCGGCCTCCACGGAGTCGGTGAGGCGTTGGCGCAGCCCGTCGCGAATCTTGAGGCGGTCTATCACCACGTCGATGTCGTGCTTGAGCTTCTTCTCCAGCGTGGGCGGCTCCTCCAGGCGCACCGCAGCGCCGTCCACGATTGCGCGCGAGTATCCCTGGGCCCGCAGGTCGGCAAAGAGCTCGCCGTACTCTCCCTTGCGGCCGCGCACCACGGGCGCGAGCAGCTGCAGGCGGGTGCCCTCCGGTTGCTCAAGCACGCGGTCGACGATCTGCTGCGCGCTCTGCGCGGTGATCTTCTCGCCGCACTCGGGGCAGTGGGCGGTGCCGGCGCGGGCGAACAGGAGGCGCAGGTAGTCGTGCACCTCGGTGATCGTGCCGACGGTGGAGCGCGGGTTGCGGGAGGTGGACTTCTGGTCGATCGAGACGGCCGGGGACAGGCCCTCGATGAAGTCCACGTCAGGCTTGTCCATGCGGCCCAGGAACTGGCGGGCGTAGGAGGAGAGCGATTCGACGTAGCGCCGCTGCCCCTCCGCGAAGATCGTGTCGAATGCGAGGGATGACTTGCCCGAGCCCGACAGCCCCGAGAACACGATCATCGCGTTGCGGGGCAGCTCGAGGTCAACGCCCTTGAGGTTGTGTTCGCGCGCACCGCGCACCACCAGTTTGTCTTGCACCTTGCCAGTCTACGTTCGCCCTGTTATTCGCACAAACGTTCGAATGGGTGAGGTGGTGGCGGCTGGGGTTCGGTTGGACGACGCCCCGCCTGCCGCAGCGATGCACCGCCCGCCCGGAGTCGAGCCGCACTAAGCTAGACGCGTCCGCGCAAGAGCGAGAGGAACGACGATGGCGTTTGTGGCAGTTGAGTACGTGTACGACCCGGCCCTGGCCGAGGAGATGGCGCAGGTGCGCCCGGCGCACCGCGAGTTCCTGGCCTCGCTGTTCGAGCAGGGCAAGCTGGTGGCCTCCGGCCCGTTCACCGAGGCAGACGCGCCCGGTGCGTTGATCCTGCTCGCGGTGGAGGACGTCGCGGCGGGGCTGGAACTCCTGGAGGCTGACCCGTTCTTCCAGGCGAACCTGATCGCGGGTCGCAGCGCGCGGGCCTGGAACCCGGTGATCGGCGAGTTCGCCGGCCGCTAGATTGGCTTCGCTCCGGCGCCGGCGGTTCTGGCCCGATCCTTTCGTGGTCGGGATAGTCGGTGCACTGTTTGCCGGCCTGTTCCTGCCGGCGCCGCCGGGCGCCCAGGCCCCCCTGGGGGTGGTGCGCACCGGGGCGGTGGTGGTGCTTTTCTTCCTCTACGGTGCCCGCCTGCGCGGCCGCGAGGTGTGGTCAGGGGTGCGGAACTGGCGCCTGCAGCTGCTCACCCCGGTGGTGACCTTCGTGATCTACCCGCTGGTGGGCCTGGCGGTTTCCGCCGCGCTGGAGCCATGGCTGGGCGTCTTCTCCCTTGGGGTGCTCTTTACCGCGCTGCTGCCCTCCACGGTGCAGACCTCGATCACGCTGACCTCCATCGCGCGCGGCAACGTGGCCGGCGCGGTGGTGGCGGCCACCGTCTCCAACCTGGCGGGGGTGTTCCTCACCCCGGTGCTGGTGATGATCTACCTGGGCGGTGAGGTGGGCATAGGTTTTGCCCAGTTCGGCAAGGTGGCAGCCCAGATCCTGCTGCCCTTCGTGGTGGGCCAGGTGGCCGGGCGCTGGACCGGGAACTGGTTGCGGGCCAGGCCGCGCCTGACGCGCGCTTGGGACCAATCCACGCTGGTGCTGATCGTCTACATTTCGGTGGGCCAGGCCACCACGGCCGGCGCGTGGGAGTCGGTGAGCGCCCCGATGCTCGCCGCCCTGCTGGTCTCCTGCCTCCTGCTGCTGGCGCCGGTGCTGGCGCTGACGTGGTGGGGCGGAGCGGCTTTGCGGCTGGATCGCTCAGACCGGATCGCCTTCCTCATGTGCGGCTCGGTGAAGGCACTGACCTCGGGGCTGCCCATGGCGGCGGTGTTGTTCCCGCCCGAGCTGTTGGCGGCTGCGACGATCCCGGTGGTGCTGTTCCACCAGGTGCAGCTCGTCGTGAAGTCCGTGCTGGCCCAGCGCCTGGCTGCCCGCAGCGGCTAGCGGCCTGTCCAGCGCAATCGGGTGGGGTGGCAGCGTTTTCTTCGCTGCCACCCCACCCGATATGGACCGCCTAAAGCTACTTCGAGGCGAGCTGCTTTCGCTTGTCCATCCCGGACTTCACCATCGAGGCGATCACGGTGACGGTCAGGATGCAGACAATGACCCCCAGGGAGAACATCGTGGAGGGCTCCGGCAGCAGGTGGACGGGCTGGCCGCCGTTGATGAACGGGACCTCGTTCTCGTGCAGCGCGTGCAGCAGCAGCTTGGCGCCGATGAAGCCCAGGATGGCGGCAAGGCCGTAGTGCAGGTAGACCAGGCGGTCCAGCAGGCCATCGATGAGGAAGTAGAGCTGGCGCAGGCCGAGCAGGGAGAAGGCGTTGGCGGCGAACACCAGGAAGGGCTCGCGCGTCACGGAGAAGATGGCCGGGATAGAGTCCACGGCGAACATGACGTCCGCGGTGCCCACGGCGATGATGCACAGCAGCAGCGGGGTGATCGCGGTCTTGCCGGCGTGGCGGTGAATCAGCTTGCCGCCCACGAAACCGTCCGTCATCGGCACCACGCGCGCCACGAGCTTCACGAAGCCGGTGGGCTTGTACTCCTCGTCCTCGACCGCGTGTTCCTTGTCCCCGGTGGCTCCCTCCAGGGCCTGCTGCACAGCCACCCACAGGAGCCAGGCACCGAACAGGTAGAACACCCACGCCCAGTGCTCGATCATCGCGGTACCGGCCAGGATGAAGATCAGGCGCAGCACCAGGGCGAAGACGATGCCCACCAGCAGCACCTCCTGCTGGTAGGCGCGGGGCACTCTGAAGGCACTGAGGATGATGACGAACACGAAGAGGTTGTCGATGCTCAACGCCTTCTCGGTGACGTAACCGGCGAAGTACTGCCCGGTGTACTCACCACCCCAGAAGTACCAGACGATCGCACCGAACACGATGGCCATCGCCACGTAGGCGGCCGACCAGATCGCCGCCTCCTTCAGGGTGGGCTCGTGCGGGGTGCGCACGTGGCCCACGATGTCCACCACGATCATGGCGAGGATGATGCCGGTCAGGCCAAGCCAACCAAGCAGATGTACGTCCATATGTATGACTCTCCAATGTCTCATTGGAGGTCTCTTCCCGCCTTGGAGGCCTGGGACGCCGAGCGCGCTTCGCCGTGATGACGACGCCCCTGTTGATGGGAGTACTCCCCTCCGCAGCCTCCAAAAATACCGGCCCGGGCCCCCACCGCGCTAACCGGCCGCTCAGGACAATGCTCACAGGGGCGCCGCTCAGCGCCTGCGGGCGGTGGGAGGCCAACGTCGGCCCACTAGTCCGACCGGTAATCGCCTCCGGGCGGTGGGAGGCCAACGTCGGCCCCCTAAACCGGCCGGCTCGCGGCCCGCCTGCGGCTAGCCCACCGCCTTGAGGGTGCGCAGCTCCTTCTTCAGGTCGGCCACCTCGTCGCGCAGCCTGGCCGCCACCTCGAACTGCAGGTCCTCTGCGGCGGCGTGCATCTGCGCGGTCAGCTCCTCGATCAGCCCGGCCAGGTCGTCCACCGCCACGCCGGCAAGCCGCTCCCGCACCGTGACCGTGGCGTCCTTGCGCTCGCGCTTGGAGGGTCCCTGCCCCGCGCCCCGGTAGCCGCCGGCGAGCAGCTCGGCGGTGTCCACGTCCTCGCGGGCCAGCATGTCGGTGACGTCGGCGATCTTCTTGCGCAGCGGCTGCGGGTCGATCCCGTGCGCCTTGTTGTAGGCGATCTGCTTCTCCCGCCTGCGCTCGGTCTCGTCGATCGCGGCCGCCATCGCCGGGGACACGCTGTCCGCGTACATGATGACCTCACCGCTGACGTTGCGGGCGGCGCGGCCGATGGTCTGGATCAGCGACTTGGCCGAGCGCAGGAAGCCCTGCTTGTCCGCGTCCAGGATCGCCACCAGGGAGACTTCGGGCAGGTCCAGGCCCTCGCGCAGCAGGTTGATGCCCACCAGCACGTCGAAGGTGCCCAGCCGCAGCTCGCGCAGCAGCTCCACGCGCCGCAGCGTGTCCACGTCCGAGTGCAGGTACTCCACGCGCACGCCGCGCTCGGCGAAGTACGTGGTGAGGTCCTCCGCCATCTTCTTCGTCAGGGTGGTGACCAGGACGCGCTCGCCACGCTCGGTGCGGGCGCGGATCTCCCCCAACAGGTCGTCGATCTGCCCCTGGGTGGGCTTGACCACCACCTTCGGGTCCAGCAGGCCAGTGGGGCGGATGATCTGCTCCACCACCCCGTCGCTGCGCTCCAGCTCGTACTCGCCCGGCGTGGCGGAGAGGTAGACGGTCTGGCCTATCCGCTCCAGGAACTCCCCCCACTTCAGGGGCCGGTTGTCGAGCGCGGAGGGCAGGCGGAAGCCGTGCTCCACCAGGGTGCGCTTGCGGGAGGCGTCGCCCTCGTACATCGCGCCAATCTGCGGCACCGTCACGTGGGACTCGTCGATGACCAGCAGGAAGTCCTCCGGGAAGTAGTCCAGCAGCGTGTTCGGGGCGCTGCCGCGCTCGCGCCCGTCGATGTGGAGCGAGTAGTTCTCGATGCCGGAGCAGGTGCCCACCTGCCGCATCATTTCGAGGTCGAAGGTGGTGCGCATGCGCAGACGCTGGGCCTCCAGCAGCTTGCCCGCCTTCTCGAACTCCGCCACCCGCGCCTCCATCTCCGCCTCGATGGAGGAAATCGCGCGGGCCATGCGCTCCGGGCCGGCCACGTAGTGGGAGGCGGGAAACAGGAAGACCTGCTCTTCTTGCCGAATCACGTCCCCGGTGAGCGGGTGCAAGGTGGCCAGCGCCTCGATCTCGTCACCGAACATCTCGATGCGCACCGCGTTTTCCTCATACACGGGAATGACGTCGATGGTGTCTCCCCGCACCCGGAAGGTGCCGCGCTGGAAGTCCATGTCGTTGCGGTTGTACTGGATGTCCACCAGGCGCCGCAGCAACTCCTCGCGCGTGAGCTCCATGCCCACCTCGAGCGGGATCATGCGGTCCACGTACTCCTGGGGGGTGCCCAGGCCGTAGATGCAGGAGACAGAGGCGACCACCACCACGTCTCGGCGCGTCAGGAGCGAGTTGGTGGCCGAGTGGCGCAGCCGCTCGACCTCGTCGTTGATGGACGAGTCCTTCTCGATGAAGGTGTCCGTCTGGGGCACGTAGGCCTCGGGCTGGTAGTAGTCGTAGTAGCTGACGAAGTATTCCACCGCGTTGTTCGGCAGCAGTTCGCGCAGTTCGGCAGCCAGCTGGGCGGCCAGCGTCTTGTTGGGGGCCAGCACCAGGGCGGGACGGCCCAGTTTCTCGATCAGCCAGGCGGTGGTGGCGCTCTTGCCGGTACCGGTGGCGCCCAGGAGCACGACGTCGCTCTCCCCCGCGTTGATTCGCTCGGCCAGTTCCTTGATTGCCTGGGGCTGGTCACCGGCCGGCTGGAACTCTGAGATGACCTGGAATGGGGCGACGGAGCGAACGAGGTCGGTTACGGGGCGCATGGCGACAAGACTACGTGGGTGGCCGACGTCCCGCCCGCCGCGCCTTTGCCGAGACGCGTTTGGGGGTGGGAAGCCTGTTGGCTTCCCACCCCCAAACTCACGCCTTGGAAGCGAGCTTTCCGCTTATCAGCGCTCGTTGCGGCGGCGAGAAATCGCCATCGTGGCGCCGGCACCAAGAAGCACGGCGAGGGTCAGGACGATCATGCCCTGGTCGAAACCGGTCTTGGCGAGCGTCTTGCCCTTGCCCTTGGCCGGGGTGCTGGGCTGGGCGCTGGCCTGCTGGGTGGCGGCGACGGTGGGCTTGACGGTGGGCTGGTCCGTGGCGGCCTGGCTCGGGCCCTGCGCACCGGCCGAGGAGTTGTCGCCCGGGGCCTCGGTGCCATTTCCGCCCGGCTGGCCGGAGACGGACGGGTTCGGGGTGGCGGACTCAGAGGGAGCCGCAGTCGCGGACTCAGAAGGCGCCGCAGTCGCGGACTCAGAAGGCGCCGGGGTGGCGGACTCAGAAGGCGCCGGGGTGGCGGACTCGGAGGGCGCCGGGGTGGCGGACTCGGAGGGCGCCGGGGTGGGGGTGCAGTTCAGCGTGGCCGGGTCCACCAGGGTCAGCTCCTTGGCGTCGCCCAGCTTGATGAAGCGGTCGGACTGACCGGCGGTCAGGGCCAGGGCGGTGTCGTACAGCGAGGGCTGGTAGGCCTGCTCGGCGTCGAACCAGTAGGCCTGCACGCTGATCGGCTTGGTGTAGTCGAACACGAAGGAGGGGTAGGCAGCCTTAATGTCAGCGGCGCTGAGCTTGCCCTCGGTCCACAGCTTCTGACGCAGCTCCTGCTTCAGGGAGATGGACTTGCCGTCGTGAGTGGCAACGAAACGGTAGTTGGCGTGCTTCTGGGCCACGTCAACGGTCATCACGTTGTCAATGACCTGACCGGCCTCACACTTCGCGGCAGCCAGCTCGAAAGTCGGCGCGGCCGGAGCCGTAGCAATCAACGGCGTGCAGTTCAGCGTGGCCGGGTCCACCAGGGTCAGCTCCTTGGCGTCGCCCAGCTTGATGAAGCGGTCGGACTGACCGGCGGTCAGGGCCAGGGCGGTGTCGTACAGCGAGGGCTGGTAGGCCTGCTCGGCGTCGAACCAGTAGGCCTGCACGCTGATCGGCTTGGTGTAGTCGAACACGAAGGAGGGGTAGGCAGCCTTAATGTCAGCGGCGCTGAGCTTGCCCTCGGTCCACAGCTTCTGACGCAGCTCCTGCTTCAGGGAGATGGACTTGCCGTCGTGAGTGGCAACGAAACGGTAGTTGGCGTGCTTCTGGGCCACGTCAACGGTCATCACGTTGTCAATGACCTGACCGGCCTCACACTTCGCGGCAGCCAGCTCGAAAGTCGGCGCGGCCGGAGCCGTAGCAATCAACGGCGTGCAGTTCAGCGTGGCCGGGTCCACCAGGGTCAGCTCCTTGGCGTCGCCCAGCTTGATGAAGCGGTCGGACTGACCGGCGGTCAGGGCCAGGGCGGTGTCGTACAGCGAGGGCTGGTAGGCCTGCTCGGCGTCGAACCAGTAGGCCTGCACGCTGATCGGCTTGGTGTAGTCGAACACGAAGGAGGGGTAGGCAGCCTTAATGTCAGCGGCGCTGAGCTTGCCCTCGGTCCACAGCTTCTGACGCAGCTCCTGCTTCAGGGAGATGGACTTGCCGTCGTGAGTGGCAACGAAACGGTAGTTGGTGTGCTTCTGGGCCACGTCAACGGTCATCACGTTGTCAATGACCTGACCGGCCTCACACTTTGCGGCAGCCAGCTCGAAAGTCGGCGCGGCCGGAGCCGTAGCAATCAACGGCGTGCAGTTCAGCGTGGCCGGGTTTATTAGGGTAAAGGGGTTCGACGCCCCCAGAAGCGTAGCGTTGGTTAGATCGGGGCCGTACTCGAGGTCTACGGTGGTCCTGCGAGACTGCGGGTACTTGTACGGAGCTGCCTTGTTGTTGAACCAGTAGGCCTTCACCGTCACCTCCTTCCCGTAACCCAGCGAGGCGTTGCCTCCAAGCAAGGTGGCTATGTCCACCTCGTTACCAGCCAGCACAACGGCACGTTCAGGGCCACTCAGTTGCTTGACCGGGAGGTTGCGGCCCTTTACTTCGATCACGAAGCGGTACTGCTTCTTGTAGGCCTCGTCGGTGTTAAACCCGTCCACGCGCACCCTATTCGTCTTGTTCTCGCACGTCGCGGGGGTCAGCGTCACCACGGGGGTCTTCGGCTCCACCGGACCGCTGTCCGCAGATGCGGTGGCGTGAACGGTGATCGCGAGAGCACAGGCGGCAAGCGCCGCCCCGAGCTTCCTCAGCATGAAGGCATTCCTTTCGTAGCCCGGCATTTCTGCCACTTCTCGCCACCGTCAACGCGAATCAACCGCACTTCCGGAGGCTGCCTGGCGCAATCTTGGCACGTAATGGTGAACAAGTGTGAAACGTGTAGTGACGAAGTATGCCACATTTCGGGCTGTGGATACCGCCTGCACAGCCCGGTCGTTGTGATATTGCCGATCCGGGCGCGCAAGCCAGCGCTTGGTGACTGCTCGGGGCCTAGTTTGCGCCCCTACCCGTGTCCCGACGCAAGCGGGCCGCATCCGCCCACTGTTCAAAATGTGGACGCAGATTGGTGGCAAGCTGCTCCACGCTGGCGTCGTTGACCAGAACCACGTCGGCGATCGCCCGGCGCTCCTCGTCGCTCGCCTGCGCTTCGATCCGCGCCAGGGCGTCTTGGGCGCTCATTCCCCGCCCCGCCAGGCGTCGCAGCCGCAGCGGCACCGGCGTCTCCACCACCAAGACCGCGTCGTAGTCCTTCTCCGCGCGCAACTCGGTTAACAGCGGGATGTCGTAGACCACCACGGAGCCGGGCGGCGCGGCCGCGAAGGCACGCCCGGCGGCGGCCTGAATCGCGGGGTGCATGACGTCTTCAAGGGCCGCGCGGGCAACGTCGTCCGAGAAAACTATCCGGGCCAGGGCGGCGCGGTCTAACTCGTCGGTCGTGCTGAGGACCTCCGGGCCAAACAACGAAACGATCGCCTCCAGGGCGTCGCTGCCCGGGGCGACCACCTGCCGGGCCAGTTCGTCTGCGGAGACCACGACGGCGCCAGCGTCGGCGCAAATCGCTGCGACGGTGGACTTGCCCGCGCCTATTCCGCCGGTTAGTCCCACTAGGAAGATCCTGCTGCGGTGCTCAGGGGTGAGACCGCCGGTATCGCCTGCGCTCCCGGCCACGTCAACCCCACCATTCCTCGTGCTGGCAAAGGGCCGCAACTACGCTGATCACAGTTGGCGCATCCACCTTGTCCAGCGGCGGTATGTGCACGAACAGCGTGGCGCCCTCCCCGCGCTCAATGGCCTCCTGCGTGATCACGGCGAGCGCGGCGTTGCACAGGTAGCGGCCCGCGTCGTCGGACCGGCGCACCGGCAGCGGGCCGCCCTCCCGGTCCTCTCCGCTCAAGGCCGTCACCGCCGCATCCACGTCGAAACGCGATGACCATTCGGCTTGTGCGCCAGGGATCACCTCCGCGGTCTGCGGGAGCTGCCCGTCCACGTCCACGCTGTCCGCCGCCAGCTCGTTAAAGGCGCGCGCCTCCAGCGTCATCTGGCTCTCTGAGGTATCGACGCCCAGGCAGACCGTGAGTGCGGGCCGTTGCTGGGCCAGCAGCTCGCGCAGCAACGGCAGCGTGCGGCGGTAGGAGACGGGCAGCTGGGCGAACACCACCGGGCGCTGCACGCCCAGCAGATCGGGGTCCTCGGAGAGAAGCTGCACCACCTGGCCAGAGGGGTTTACCTCCACGCCGGGGAAAGGCCCGTAGCCCGTGATCAGGATCGGGGAAGAATCTTGCATGTCCCCAAGAGTAGTGCCCGGTGCTACGCCAGGCGCCCGCAACGGTACGGGGCGGCCCCACCCGCCGGCAGCGCGCCGCGATCGCGAGACGCAAAAGCAGGGAGGGCGCCCCGCAGGACGCCCTCCCCGTTGTTGAACCGGGATCAGTTACCGGTCAGCTTCTCGCGCAGAGCAGCCAGGGCCTCGTCGGAAGCCAGGGTGCCAGCGGACTCCTCGGTCGAGGAGGAGTAGGAAGCCGGAACCTCGGCCTCGGCGGCGGCAGCCGCACCGGCCTCCTCGGCAGCGGCCTGAGCGGCCTCAACCTGAGCCTTGTGGGCCTCCCAGCGGGCGTGGGCCTCAGCGTACTGCTGCTCCCAGGCCTCACGCTGCTTCTCGAAGCCGGGCAGCCACTCGTTGGACTCCGGGTCGAAGCCCTCCGGGTACTTGTAGTTGCCCTGCTCGTCGTACTCGGCGGCCATGCCGTAGAGGGACGGGTCGAACTCCTCGGAGGCGACGTCCAGGCCCTCGTTGGCCTGCTTCAGGGACAGGGAGATGCGGCGACGCTCCAGGTCGATGTCGATGACCTTGACGAAGACCTCCTCGCCCACCTTGGCGACCTGCTCGGGCACCTCGACGTGGCGGATGGCCAGCTCGGAGATGTGCACCAGGCCCTCGATGCCGTCCTCGACGCGCACGAACGCACCGAACGGAACCAGCTTGGTGACCTTGCCGGGCACAACCTGGCCGATGGCGTGGGTGCGGGCGAAGGCCTGCCACGGGTCTTCCTGGGTGGCCTTGAGGGACAGGGAGACACGCTCGCGGTCCATGTCCACGTCCAGCACCTCGACGGTGACCTCCTGGCCGACCTCGACGATCTCGTTCGGGTGGTCGATGTGCTTCCAGGACAGCTCGGAGACGTGAACCAGGCCGTCTACGCCGCCCAGGTCCACGAACGCACCGAAGTTGACGATGGAGGAGACCACACCGGAGCGGACCTGGCCCTTCTTGAGGGTCTGCAGGAAGTGGGAGCGGACCTCGGACTGGGTCTGCTCCAGCCAGGCGCGGCGGGAGAGCACAACGTTGTTGCGGTTCTTGTCCAGCTCGATGATCTTGGCCTCGAGCTCCATGCCGACGTAGGGCTGCAGGTCGCGGACGCGACGCATCTCCACCAGGGAGGCGGGCAGGAAGCCGCGCAGACCGATGTCGATGATCAGACCGCCCTTGACGACCTCGATCACGGAACCGGTGACAACGCCGTCCTCCTCCTTGATCTTCTCGATGGTGCCCCAGGCGCGCTCGTACTGGGCGCGCTTCTTGGACAGGAGCAGACGACCTTCCTTGTCCTCCTTCTGGAGAACGAAGGCCTCAACCTCGTCGCCGACGGCGACCACGTCAGAGGGGTCAACGTCGTTCTTGATGGACAGCTCGCGAGAGAGGATTACGCCCTCAGTCTTGTAGCCGATGTCGAGGAGAACCTCGTCGCGGTCGACCTTGACGATCGTGCCGGTGACGATGTCGCCGTCGTTGAAGTACTTGATGGTGCCATCGATGGCAGCGAGGAGGTCCTCAGCCGAGCCGATGTCGTTAATAGCGACCTGCGGGGCCGACGAGGGGGTAGAGGTGGTCAAGAGAACTCCGATGGATTTGGATAGTGATTGCAAATGGATGTGCGGGCGCAAGTTGCGCCTACACGATCGGCAAGGCTAACAGAAAGCGCTTGTTTTCGCCAGATGCGATACTCGGGCCATGAATGGCGACTATGAATCCATCGTTGGCGGCTACCGCGAGCTCTCGGAGGCAGAGCAGTCCGCCTCCGTCGAGGCCACCGCGCGGTGGTGGGACGGCGAAGCGGAGGAATACTACCGCGATCACGGCGCGACCCTGGGGGACGCCGAGCTGCACTGGTGCCCGGAGGGGCTGCGCGAGTCCCAGGCGCGCCTACTCGGGGACGTGGCCGGGCGCGACGTGGTGGAGTTCGGTGCCGGGGCCGCGCAGGGCTCGCGCTACCTGCACGGACTGGGCGCGCGCGTGACTGCCACCGACATCTCCAGCGGGATGCTGGCCCAGGCCCGCGCTTTGAACCGGGCCGCCGGGATCGACTTCCCGCTGCTGGTGGCCGACGCCCGCTGCATTCCCCTGCCCGATGCGTGCGCGGACGTCTGCTTCACCGCCCACGGCGGGATCGCCTTCGTGCCGGACCCGGTGCGCATCCACGCAGAGGCCGCCCGCCTGCTGCGCCCGGGAGGCCTGTGGGTGTGCTCGCTGCCGCACCCGGTGCGCTGGATGTTCCCGGACGTGCCCACGCAGGCCGGCCTGACCGTGACCCGCTCCTACTTCTCTAACGAGCCCTACGTGGAGCGCACCGAGTCCGGCCGCATCGTCTACGCCGAGTACCACCGCACGCTCAGCCAGCACGTGGCCGACGTCCTGTCGGCCGGATTGGTCATCGAGGCCATCGACGAACCGACCTGGCAGGCAGGGGACCTGGAGTGGAACGGCTGGTCCCGCCTGCGCGGGGAGCTCATGCCGGGCACGCTCATCATTACCGCGCGCAAGCCGGCTTAGGCGGCACGCAAGCAGACGGGGCGGGGAGCTTGGAAAGCTCCCCGCCCCCGCCTTGCTCTGCTAGTGACCGGCCTCCAGCCAGTTGCGCCCCAGCCCCACTGAGACGTCCAGGGGCACCGACAGGCTGGCGGCCGCGGCCATCTCGTGGCGCACCAGCGCCTCGACCTCCTCGGCCTCGCCCGGCCCCACCTCCAGGACCAGTTCGTCGTGGACCTGCAGCAGCAGGCGCGACTTGAGCCCGCGCTCGTCCAGCGAGCGCTGCACGCCGAGCATGGCCACCTTGATCAGGTCCGCCGCGCTGCCCTGGATGGGGGCGTTCAGCGCCGCGCGCTCGGCCATCTCGCGCCGCTGCCGGTTGTCGCTGGCCAGGTCCGGCAGGTAGCGGCGCCGGCCCAGGATGGTCTGGGTGTAGCCGTCCAGGGTGGCCTGGCGCACCACAGCGGCCAGGTAGTCGCGCACCGCCCCGAAGCGGGAGAAGTAGTCGTCCATCAGCGCCTTGGCCTCCCCCACGTCGATACGCAGCTGCTTGGACAGCCCGTAGGGAGATAGCCCGTAGGCCAGGCCGTAGCTCATCGCCTTGATCTTGGAGCGCTGCTCCGGCGCCACCTGGGCCGGGTCCACGTGGTAGACCCGCCCGGCCACGAAGGAGTGCAGGTCCTCGCCGCTGTTGAAGGCCTCGATCAGCCCGGCGTCCCCGGACAGGTGGGCCATGATGCGCATCTCGATCTGGGAATAGTCGGCGGTGAGCAGGTAGTCGTAGCCCTCCCCCACCACGAACGCCTGGCGCACCCGGCGCCCCTCCTCGGTGCGCGCCGGGATGTTTTGCAGGTTCGGCTCCAGGGAGCTCAGGCGCCCGGTGGCCGCCGCAGTCTGCTGGAAGGTGGTGCGGATGCGCCCGTCGTCCTCCACCGCCTTGGCCAGGCCCTCCACGTTCTGGCGCAGCTTGATCCGGTCCCGGTGCAGCAGCAGCGCGGCCAGGAACGGGTGGGCCGTCTTCTCCGCCAGGTCCCGCAGCGCCTCCGCGTCCGTGGTGTAACCGGTCTTGGTACGCCGCGTCTTGGGCAGGCCCAGGTCGGTGAAGAGCACCTCCTGCAGCTGCTTCGGGCTGGAGAGGTTGACCTGCTTGCCGATCGCCTCGAAGGCGGCGTTCGCGGCGGCCTCCACCTCCGCGTCCAGCGTCAGGCGCCGCTCGGCCAGCAGGGCGGCGTCCGCCCCGATACCGGCCCGCTCCATCCGAGCCAGCACGGCGGCCACCGGCAGCTCCATGTCCGCCAGCAGCCCGGTCGCGCCGCGCTTGTCCACCTCGGAGCCCAGCACCCGGTGTAGCTCCACGCTCGCCGCGGCCTCCGCCAGCGCCGTCGTGCCGCCCTCGATGTCCAACAGGCCGTCGCCCACCTCCAGGGCCTGGTCAAGGTAGCGCTCGCTCAGCTCCGCCAGGTCAAAGCGCCGTCCGTCCGGGAAGCAGAGATAGGCCGCCAGGGCGACGTCGTCCACGATGTTGCCAAGGGCCATGCCGCGCGAGGAGAGGGCGTGGGTGGCGGCCTTCGCGTCGTGGGTGACCACCGGGGCGGTGCGCAGGAACTCGCGCAGCTGCGCGTCCTGCTCCAGGGTTATCACCACCAGGTCCCAGTAGATGGAGACCACCGCGTCGCTCAGCGCCAGCCCGGTGCAGTCGGCCTTGAAGGGACTGGGAGAGCCCACGCCCTCCACGCTCGCGCCCAGCACGGTGCCGGCCTCTCGCCACGCCTCCAGCTGCTCGGCCACCTCGCCGGCCGTCGCCGTGGCGGCGCGCAGTAGGCGCGGGGTGGAGCGTCCGTTCACGGCGGCGAGCCCCCCGTTTGGTCCCTCGCCGTTCGCGCCGGCCGCGCCACTGAGGCTGCTTTCGGCGCCCTGCCCGTCTGCGGCCTGGCCGCCACCCGCCTCACCTGCGGGTGGGCCGGCGGCAACGTCGGCCCCCTGCCCGCCTCGGTGCGGCAGCTGCCGCAAGGCGAGGTCGCGCAACTGGCGAAACTCCAGGGCGTCGCACACCGCGTGCACCCGGGCGGCCTCCGCCCCGATCGGCACCAGGTCAGCCACCGCCACCGGCAGCTCCACGTCCGTCAGCAGCCGGTTCAGGCGCCGGTTGCGCTGCACGTCCGGGATCGCCGCGCGCAGAGCCTCGCCGCGCTTGCCCTTGATCTCGTGGGCGTGGGCCAGGATCCCGTCCAGGCCGTCGTACTGCGCCACCCACTGGGCCGCCGTCTTCGGCCCCACCCCCGGCACGCCCGGCAGGTTGTCGCTCGCCTCGCCCACCAGCGCCGCCAGGTGCCGGTAGCGGTTGGGCGCCACCCCGTAGCGGGCCTCCACCTCCTGCGGGGTCATGCGGCGCAGCTCGGAGACGCCCTTGATCGGGTAGAGCACCGTCACCTCGTCGGTGACCAGCTGGAAGGTGTCGCGGTCCCCGGAGACCACGTACACCAGGGCGCCCGCCTCCCGGCCCTGGCGCGCCAGGGTGGCCAGGATGTCGTCTGCCTCCACCCCGTCCTTCTTCAGGTGCATGATCCCAAAGGCGTCCAGCACCTCCTCGATCAGCTCCACCTGGCCCTTGAACTCCTCCGGGGTCTTCTCCCGGGTGCCCTTGTACTCGGGGTATTCCTCGGTGCGGAAAGTCTTGGAACCGGCGTCGAACGCCACAGCCACGTGGGTGGGCTTCTCCTGCGCCAGCAGGGACAGCAGCATGCGGACAAAACCGTGCACCGCGTTGGTGGCCTGGCCGGTCGAGGTGGTGAAGTTTTCCACCGGCAGGCCAAAGAACGCGCGGAAGGCCATCGAGTGGCCGTCGATCAGGAGTAGTCGAGGAGTGCTCACACGTGTAACCCTAGGCCCCATGACCACTCCCGCGCTTCCCCTCCCCGATTCCTACAACGCCGCCGCCGCCCAGGCCGCCACCCCGCAGGAGGCCGCCCAGCTGGTGGAGCTGGGTGAGCTGGCGGAGCGGATGGGCATAGAGCTGGAGCAGGTTTCGGCCGACTTCGCCGTGGCCACCATGCCGGTCGAGGGCAACCGGCAGCCCCTCGGCGTGCTCAACGGTGGGGCTTCTGCGGTGCTGGCTGAGACGGTCGCCTCCATCGCCGCCCGCCTGCACGCCTTCCACGTGGGCGGGCACGCGGCCGTGGGCGTGGACCTGTCCATCACCCACCACCGCCCCGTTCGGGAGGGGTGGGTGCGGGCGCAGGCCACCGCCCTGCACCGAGGCCGCACCACGGCCTGCTACGAGATCGTTCTGACCGATTCGGCCGGACGACGTTCCGCCACCGCCCGGCTCACCCTGGCCGTCCTGCGCGGAAGCTGATTGCGTCGCTGCGCTAAAGGAGGAGACCGACCGTGTGCTTCTTTAACCTCTGGCTACTGCCTGAACGCTGTGCCACCGACGACTTCGCTCAAAGGGCCAAGGAATCGGCCGGTGTCGACCTAACCCTGCTTAACAACGACGTTGTCGCGCCGCAATCGGCTCAGTTGGCATCCACATTCCGCCTCGGCCCTGCTACCTGCGATTGCGCAAGCTTCATCGGGAACCGATCCGCCGGCCGGGACGACCTCGAGGTGGCTCGGGTGCGACGATGGATGGACCTGCTTGCCCAAGAGCTCGGGCCAAAAGCCAGGGTGGGACTGATCCAGACTTGGAGCCCCGCAAAATTAGTAGAGCCTGCAACGGTAACCAGACTGCCCCTGCACCAAGTCGACGAGGCTCGCCTGCGAGCACTACAAGAGGACGAGCTACTGTTGATCCGCTTTAGCAGGTGGTGAGTCAGTGGCCCTCGCGGGCGGGCAGCATGCGCTTAACCCCTGTCACCGCGAACGCCGCCAGGGAGCCCCACAGCAGGCCGAACACGCCGGACAACGCGGTGTCCACCAGCCACATCACCGCGCCGCCAGCGCCGGCCACCGCGTGCACGGCCACCTCCACCCAGTGGTGCAGGAATTCCACGTGCAGGTCCGCCAGGGACACGATCACGATGTGACCGCCCACCCACAGCATCGCCACGGTGCCAACCACGCCGATGAAGTCGAAGACCTTGGGCATGACCCGCACGATCGCCGCCCCCAGCCTGGCGCGCCCGCCGCCGCGACGCACCAGCGAGGCGCCGAAGTCGTCCATCTTCACCAGCACCGCCACCAGGCCGTAGACAAAGAAGGTCATGAACAGTGCCACGGCCACCAGGATCGCCACGCGCATCGTGTTCGTCTCCCCCGCCAGCTCCGCCAGGGAGATCAGCATGATCTCTGCAGACAGGATCAGGTCCGTGCGGATCGCGGAGGACACCATGCGCTTTTCCAGCTCCTCGGCGCTCTCCGCGCCCGCCGCACCGCCGTCGTCTCCGTGGTGGGAGAGCACGTGGAGCTTGACCAGCACCTTCTCCGCCCCCTCGAAGCACAGGTAGGTGCCGCCGATCAGCAGCAGCACCGGCAGCGACCACGGCGCGAAGTAGGACAGCAGGAACGCCGCCGGCAGGATCACCAGCAGCTTGTTGATCAGCGAGCCGCGCGCGATCCTGCCGATGATCGGCAGCTCCCGCGCCGGGGACAGGCCCCGCACGTACTGGGGCGTCACCGCCGTGTCGTCGATAACCACGCCCACGGCCTTGGCCGACGCCTTCGCGGCGCCGGCGGCAACGTCGTCCAAAGAGGACGCGGCGAGCTTCGCCATCGTCGCAATGTCGTCCAGCAGGGCAATAAGGCCACCGGCCATCGGCTAGCTCCCGTCCAAATCAAAAGCACTGTGCTCGGGCACCCCGAAAGGCGCCCGAGCACACAGCATAAATGCTCAGTCCTTGCCCTTACCGAGCTGCTCGATCACCGCGTCCGCCACCTCGCGCATGGTCAGGCGGCGGTCCATGGAGGTCTTTTGAATCCAGCGGAACGCCTCCCCCTCGCTCAGGTTCATCTCAGACATGAGCAGGCCACGGGCCCGGTCCACCCGCTTGCGAGTCTCGAAGCGGACCTGCAGGTCGGCGATCTCGTCCTCCAGCGCCACGATCTCCTGGTAGCGCGCGAAGGCGATGTCGATGGCCGGCAGCAGGTCAGCCTCAGAGAACGGCTTGGTCACATACGCCATCGCACCCGCGTCCCGCGCGCGCTCCACCAGCGCGGACTGCGAGAACGCCGTCAGCATCACCACGGCACACGCGTTGTCCTTCAGAATGCGCTCCGCGGCCGTGATGCCGTCCATGATCGGCATCTTCACGTCCAGCAGCACCACGTCCGGCTCGAGCTCGGTGACCAGCTGGACGGCCTCCTCGCCGTTGTCGGCCTCACCAACCACCTCGTAGCCGGCCGCCTCCAGAATCTCCACGATGTCCAGGCGGATCAGGGTCTCGTCTTCTGCCACCACCACGCGCCGAGCGGTCGGGACCGAACTATCAGTACCCGAGGAGTCAGCGCCGTTGATGATCTCATCGATTGTTGGAGGAGCGTCGTTGTTCACGCCCTCCATCCTATCCCGCTAAAGGCACCAAAACACGGCGGGCGGGCACGAAATTGCTCCGTGGCGGCATGTCACGCTAGTGTGTACCAGGCCCGCCCCGGTGGCCCAATTGGCAGAGGCGAACGACTCAAAATCGTTAGGTTGTGGGTTCGAATCCCACCCGGGGCACAAATTGAATAAGCGCCAAAGGGGCGGCGATACCCGCGAATGCGGGCTCGCCGCCCCTTTCACTGTCCCCTGGACCTGTTACCCGCCCGGGAACACGAAGGCTGGGGGCGGCGAAACCCGTTTCGTTTCGCCGCCCCCAACCCAGGTTCGCGCCACCTCAGCGGTAGTCGGAGACGTCTCCAACGGAGTGGATGCGGATGGAGTTCGTGGAGCCTGCGGTGCCCGGGGGCATGCCGGCGCAGATGATGACGCGCTCGCCGTCAACGGCCAGTCCGGTCTCGCGCAGGGTGCGGTCCACCTGCTCCACCATGTCGTCCGTGTGGGAGACGAAGGGGACCTTGTAGGTCTGCACGCCCCAGGACAGGGCCAGCACGGAGCGGGTGGAGTCCAGCGGCGTGAAGGCCAGGAGCGGCACGTGGGAGCGCCAGCGGGACAGGCGGCGGGCCGTGTCACCGGACTGGGTGAAGGTGACCAGGTACTTCGCCTCCAGGCGCTCGCCCATGCTGACGGCGGCCTCGGTGATGACACCACCCTTGGTGAGGGGCTTGGCGCGGTAGGTGGAGATCATGTCTCCGCCCTTGATCTCGACTTCCTCGATGATCTTGGCCATGGTGCGCACGGCCTCGATCGGGTAGGCGCCCACGGAGGTCTCGCCGGAGAGCATGACCGCGTCGGCGCCGTCCAGGATCGCGTTGGCGCAGTCGGAGGCCTCGGCGCGGGTGGGGCGCGGGTTCTGGATCATGGACTCCAGCACCTGGGTGGCCACGATGACGGGCTTGGCGTAGCGGCGCGCGAATTCGATGGCGCGCTTCTGCACCAGCGGCACCTCCTCCAACGGCATCTCCACGCCGAGGTCACCGCGGGCGACCATGACGCCGTCGAAGGCGTCGACGATTTCTTGCAGCGCGGCCACGGCCTGCGGCTTTTCGATCTTCGCGATGACCGGGATGAAGCGGCCCTCCTCGCGCATGACCTCGTGGACGTCCTCGATGTCGGCGGCGTTGCGCACGAAGGACAGGGCGATGAAGTCGGCGCCCAGGCGCAGGGCCCAGCGCAGGTCGTCGCGGTCCTTCTCAGACAGGGCCGGGACGGACACGGCCACGCCGGGCAGGTTGATGCCCTTGTTGTTGGAGACGAAGCCGGGCACCTCGCAGCGGGTGACCACGTCGGTGTCGGTGACCTCAACCACGCGCACCGCGACGTTGCCGTCGTCGATCAGGAGGCGGTCGCCGGGGCGGCAGTCGCCGGGCAGGCCCTTGAACGTGGTGCCCACGCGCTCCTTGGTGCCCAGGATGTCGTCCGTGGTGATCGTGAAGATGTCGTCCTTTTCGAGCCTGTGCTTCAGGTCGTTCTCGAATCGGCCCAGTCGGATCTTGGGGCCCTGCAGGTCCACCAGGACCGCAACGGCGCGACCGGAGGCGTCCGCCGCGCGGCGCACGTTGCGGTAGACCTCCTCGTGCTGCTCGTAGGAACCGTGGGAGCAGTTGATACGAGCCACATCCATGCCGGCGTCAACCAACGCTTGCACCTGATCGGAACTGGCCGTGGCGGGGCCAATGGTGCAGACAATCTTCGCACTTCGCATGACTACAAGCCTAGCCGAAATCGCGGCGCGCCTGGGACCGAGGGCTCAGCCCCGCGCGGCCTCGACCTCAGTTCTTGGCGTCCTTTCCACTCGGTTCGTCGGTGCCGGGCTCGCGGCCGGGCAGGTAAATGTGGGCCGGATCGGCGTTTTCCTGGCCGCCCAGCGGGTAGGGCGCGTAGCCCTCCTGCCCGGTGGCGTGACCTTCGTCCCGTGCCTCCTTGCGGGCACTGACCTGGGCCGACGTCGCCTTCACGCCCTCGGCGACCGCCGGCAGGGTGCCGGCCACGCCTGCCTTGCGGGCGGTGGCGCGCTGGTAGAAGTAGACGCCGATGGCGATCAGCAGGGTCGGGAAGACCAGCCACAGGTTGACGCGGATGCCCAGGATGTACTCGCTCTTGTCGATGCGCAGCGTCTCGATCATGGAGCGGCCCAGGGTGTAGCCGATCACGTAGAGCACGAACAGCTGCCCGGGCACCAGCCAGCGGCGCCGCTCGATCCACAGCAGCACGGCGGCGATCAGCAGGTTCCACAGCAGCTCGTAGAGGAAGGTGGGGTGGAACAGGGTGCCCTCGGCGTAGCCGGGCGGCATGTTGTGGGCGTCGATCTCCAGGCCCCAGGGCAGCGTGGTGGGGCGGCCAAAGAGCTCCTGGTTGAAGTAGTTGCCCAGGCGACCGATCGCCTGCGCCACGATCAGCGCCGGCGCCAGCGCGTCAGCGAAGGGGGCCAGGCGTAGGCCCCGGTAGCGGAAGTAGGCCAGCGCGCCCAGGCCACCGCCCACCACGGCGCCCCAAATACCCAGGCCGCCCTCCCACACCTTGACGATGTTGAGCAGGGAGCCGTGCTCGCCGAAGTACTGCTCCGGCACGGTGAACACGTAGTAGAGGCGCCCGCCCAGGATGCCGGCGGGCACCACCCAGATGGCGGCGTCGTACACCACCTCGCCGTCTCCACCCCGGGCGGCGTAACGCTTGGAGCTCCAGATCACCGCCAGGAAGATTCCCACCAGGATGAAGAGCGCGTAGGCACGCAGCGGCAGGGGGCCCAGGTGCCACACCCCCTGGCTCGGGCTCGGAATGGACAGTGGCAGCGAAACCGTCATTTAGCGCACCCCCGCGCGGATAGAAGAAGCAAGTTGCCGCAGTCGTGCCAGGTCGACCGCGCTGGCCTCGCCCACGGTGCGCACGAATGCAGAGCCAACAATAACGCCGTCGGAGTATTGCGCCAGTTCGGCCGCCTGCTCCCCGTTGGACACGCCCAGGCCCACGCACACCAGGTCGGCGCCGGCGGCGCGCGTGCGCTCCACCAGCTGGCGGGCCACGTCGTCTACCTTGGCCCGCACGCCGGTCACGCCCATCGTGGAGGCGGCGTAAATCCAACCCCGGTGGGCCTCCACCGTCATCCGCAAGCGCTCGTCGGTGGAAGACGGTGCCACCAGGAAGATCTGCTCCAGGCCGGCCGCCGTGGCGGCCGCGCGCCACTGCCCACCCGCGTCCGGGGTCAGGTCCGGGGTGATCACGCCCGCCGCACCGGCGTTGGCCAGGTCCCGGGCGAAGGCCTCCACGCCGTAGCGGTGGATCGGGTTGTAGTAGCTCATCAGGGTGATCGGGGCGCCCAGCGGGGCAAGCTCCTCCACGGCGGCGATGTAGTCCTTGAGCTTGACCCCGCGCGCCAGCGCCGCCTCGCTGGCGCGCTGGATCACCTCCCCGTCCATGCCGGGGTCGCTGTAGGGGAAGCCCAGCTCGATCACGTCAACGCCGCCGTCGATGAGCGCCTTAACCGCGTCGATCGAGCCGCGCACCGTGGGGTAGCCCACCGGCAGGTAGCCGATCAGCGCCGCTCCCCCGTCGGCCTTTATCTGGGCGATGCGCTCGCCTGAATAGTTCGTGCTCACTTCGTCTCCCCCAGCTCTGCGGCGGCCTCCGCCGCCTCCGCCTGGTCCAGCAGGTCAAACCATCGGGCCGCGGTGGCCACGTCCTTGTCCCCGCGCCCGGAGAGGTTGACCAGGATCACCGGTGCTCCCCCGTTCGCGCCGCGCGCCCCCGCCTGCGTCAGCTCGCGTCCCAGCTGCAGCGCGCCCGCCAGCGCGTGGGCGGACTCGATGGCCGGGATGATTCCCTCCGTGTGGCACAACAGCCGGAAGGCCTCCATCGCCTGCGCGTCCGTCACGGGCCGGTACTCGGCCCGCCCGATGCTGGCCAGCCACGAATGCTGCGGCCCGACGCCCGGGTAGTCCAGCCCGGCCGAGATGGAGTGCGACTCGCGCGTCTGCCCGTCCTCGTCCTGCAGCAGGTAGGAGCGCGCCCCGTGCAGCACCCCCACCTCGCCTGCCGTGATGGAGGAGGCGTGCCGCCCGCTCTCCAGCCCGTCGCCGCCGGCCTCCAATCCGACCAGCCGGACGGCAGCGTCGTCCAAGAAGGCGTTGAAAATGCCGATCGCGTTGGAGCCGCCGCCGATGCAGGCGCAGACCACGTCCGGCAGGGCGCCGGTGCGCTCCAGCATCTGCTCGCGGGCCTCCTGGCCGATCACGTGCTGCAGGTCCCGCACCAACGCCGGGAAGGGCGCCGGGCCGGCAGCCGTGCCGAATATGTAGTTCGTGGTGGCGACGTTAGAAACCCAGTCGCGGAAGGCCTCGTTGATCGCGTCCTTCAAGGTGGCGCTGCCGGTGGCCACGCCGCGCACCTCCGCACCCAGCAAGCGCATGCGCGCCACGTTCAGGGCCTGGCGCTGCATGTCCTGCGCGCCCATGTAGATCACGCACTCCAGTCCCAGCAGTGCGGCCGCCGTCGCGGTGGCCACGCCGTGCTGGCCCGCCCCGGTCTCGGCGATCACGCGCCTCTTGCCCACCTTGCGGGTTAACAGGGCCTGGCCCAGCACGTTGTTGATCTTGTGGCTGCCGGTGTGGTTGAGGTCCTCGCGCTTGAGGAAGACGCGCACGTCCCCGGCGTGGCTGGCAAAGCGCGGCACCTCCGTCAGCGGCGAGGGCCGTCCCACGTAGTTGCGGTGCAGCTCGGCGAGCTCCGCGTGAAAGCCCGGGTCGGCCTGGAGCTGCGCCCATGCCTCCGTCAGGTCGTCCAGCGTGGCCTGCAGGGCCTCGGGCACGTAGCGGCCGCCGAAGTCCCCGAAGTCCGGTCCGGGGTGCTGTGCCAAGCTCATGGTCATTCCTTCTCGTTGTCCGGGTTGGGGCCCAGGGAGGGGTGGGAGCAGGCGGCGATGAACTCGCGCACCGACGCAGCCGGATCGCCGCTCTTGACCAGCGCCTCCCCCACCAGCACCGAGTTGGCGCCGGCGCGGAAGTAGTCCACCACGTCGTGCGGGCCCCGCACCCCGCTCTCGGCCACCACCGTGATGTCGCTGGGGATCACGTCGACCACTTGAGCGAACGTGGAGCGATCCACCTCCAGCGTGGTCAGGTCGCGGGCGTTGACGCCGATCAGCTTGGCGCCCGCGTCCACCGCGCGGCGCGCCTCCAGCCGCGAGTGCGTCTCCACCAGCGCCGTCATTCCCAGGGAGTGGATCCGCTCGATGAAGGACTCCAGCGCCGGCTGCTCCAGGGCCGCCACGATCAGCAGCACGCAGTCGGCGCCGTGGGCGCGCGCCTCGTGAATCTGATAGGGGGTGACCACGAAGTCCTTGCGCAGCACCGGGATGTCCACCGCGCGGCGCACCGCGTCCAGGTCCGCCAGGCTGCCGCCGAAGCGCCGCTCCTCCGTCAGCACCGAGATCATCGACGCCCCGCCGGCCTCGTACAGGCGCGCCAGCGTGGCCGGGTCCGGGATGTCCGCCAGGCGGCCCTTGGAGGGGCTGGAGCGCTTGACCTCAGCGATGATCGTGAGCGGCCCGGCGCCGCTGCGCAGCGCAGGCACCACGGCACGGGCGCTTACTTGCCGGGCGGCTTCCTCCTTGACCAGCGCGAGCGGCTTTTGCGCTTCTCGGCGCGCCACATCGTCACGCACGCCCGCCACGATGCTCTCCAGCACGTTCACGCTTGCCCCTTTCGTCACCCAACCCGGTTCCAGGCGGCCCCCTTGCCGTTGCGGCCCTACCCTACCGCTTGGCGCATACACCGGAATCTCGCGCCCACATTTGGGCGGGAAAGGGCCGACGTTCCGCCTGGAAGTCGAAGCACGCAACCAGCGCCAGTTGTTTGAGCGCTAAAGAAGACGGGAGGCGGTTAGAGATTTGACAGGGCTGCCCCCGCTCGTGCCAATCTGGGCACCTGACAGATTCCTCGCCCACAGCGATAGCCACGCTCGAGTCGTCTAAATGGAGGCAGAGCAGGGTGCGCCCACGGCGGCGAGCACCGGCGACTACCCCGGCAGGTTTGGTGCTGATGACTAGATTCACCTTCCCCCAACGCGGCCTCTTTGTCCCTGCGGTTAGTGCGACTCTGGCTGCCTCAGTCGCAGTTGCCGCCCAGGTAGCCGCCCACCCGGGGCCTTTCCACCCCAGCCGGCTGCTCAGTGTCGCCGCCGAGGATCCGCTTGCGACCCTCATTTCGAAGCACTCGCCCGATTTCCAGTTCACGGTGCCAGCCGACCACTACGACGGCATCTACTATCTGGCGATGGCCTTGGATCCTCTGGCCCGGGGTGAGGCCCACGACCTCATTGACCTCGCCGCGTACAGATACGGTCACCCCCTATACGGCTGGCTGGGCGCCTTATTCTCCGGCGGCAATCTCAACGCGATGCCGTGGGTATTCTGGGCGCTCAGCGTCTTTTCCATGGCGGCGGCTGCAGCCATGATGTCTGTCTTGGCGCGCCGCCTTGGTGCCTCTGCCTGGCTCGGCCTTTTAGTCAGCTTCATGCCGGGACTTATCTACAGCGCCAGCACCGCACTCACTGAGCCTTTGCAGGTGGCTCTCATCTGCGCAATGTTGCTGGCATGGACTAGCCAGAGGCGTTCATGGATCGTGATCGCCCTCCTTGGAGCCGCGCTGTCCCTCACTAAGGAACAACTGGTTCTGGTACCCGTAGCTCTGGGCATTTCCGAAGCATGGCACTGGCTTCGGCACCGGACATTCGACTGGCGGCCAATTCCCGCTCTTCTCACCGGCCCGCTGGTTTTGGCAACTTGGCTGGCGTACGTTCGTAACCAGTTCACTGCCGAACAGTCCACCTACGATGACGGCAACGTTGGTCTGCCCGGCACCGGCTGGCTTCAGACCTTCGAGATGGCCAACCAAATGCGGGTTAGCGATTTCCTCTCCTCCCAGATCGGCTCCACGGTGGTGCCCGCCCTCATCGCCACTGCCGTGTTGTTGCTCCTAGCCTCGCTAGTCGGCATCCGCTACCACCGAGCTCTGGGGCTAGTGGTGCTCTTTCAGGCTCTGCTGGTCTCCACCCTTGGTTGGCGCACACTCCTGTTCCCGCACGAGATGTTTCGCATCCCCTCGGTGGCAGTTGCGATGGCCGTGTTCGCCCTGGGGGTGGCTCTTTCCGCCCGCAAGGAGCCGGCGGAAACCGGCACCGCGCGCGCTGCCGACCAACGTGCCTGAGCCGGAGCTGGAGGTTGCCGTAGCCCCGCAGGACCCTCTCGAGGTTGCCGGGCGAGAGACTCTCGGGACACGGAGCATCGAAGCATCCGTAGAAGCTGTGTCACCGCCCTCGTCCCCTGACCCTCGCGCCCCTGCGGCGTGCGCAAACGATTGAGCGTCTGAGCCTCCCCTTGAGGGTCTAGTGGACCGGTTACGGTCTCGACGCTGCTACTGAACCCTCACTCGGCCGGGAAACCGGCTCTTCCCACTTAATGGTGTAGAGCCGGAGCTTCAATGCGAAGGCGATGGAGAAACGTCGCGCGTGCGCAGGTATGGAAGGGGGCCAACACCGGATGTTTGGGCATCGGCATGCTCAAGCGGTTGAAGCGTTGACGCACTTGTCGTGGGCTTTGTAACGGTCCACAGTTTACCGGGCTCCCTAACCCCTCAACATTTGCACTAACCTCTCGATTGAATTACCAAGATCGCGATAGGTCGGGCCCCGTTTGCGCAACGACCGGCGGAAGTGCCAAGTCGGTAGTACAGTACTGCAAGAATGGTAGCCCGGACATGACGGTGGGAGCCGCGCTACTTTGGTCAGAACCTTCGCCCACCACCTCCACCCTCAATTCGGAAGAGCCTAATTACGTTAAGTGGGAGGGGGAGGTTGAGCGCTTGAGCGAGCGATGTTGGTTGTCGAGTTGACGCGAGCCAACCCGACAACCAACATCGTTGCTGTGGAAACGCCGTCGGCGCTGTCTGCCTATCCGCAGACCGTACCGCGTTGGACGCCTGCCCCTAGTGAGCCGTCGCCCCCAACCAGGAACCTCTTCAACGGCGATTGGTCGTATATAAACGAATCGACCGAAGCCGGAATACACGTCCGCCGCACGAGCAACATCGAAGCATTCCACTTGCCCGCCAGCGAGGCACTAACCAGGGAATCCGAGTAGGAATGGCCATCGGAAAGCACGAAAACACTCCCTGCCCCAAGGTTGCGCGCTACCTGCGCTGAGGTTGCATACCTGTCGACACCAGCAATTCTCACCACGGAGAATTGCGACGCGAGGCCGTTGACGATGCCAGGCGAAACTGAGTAGGTACCACCAACAACGGTCACTGACCGAACACCGGAAGAGGTCAAGTATTGTCGTACTGATGCAGGCGCACTGTTCAGCTGCCCTGGGACTAGTACCAGAGGCTTACCATTTCGCGCCGCATGCACGCTCCCCGACAGCGCGTCGGGGTAGTCGTTACCATTTACCAGGCTGACTGCGTCGGTGCCGCTATTCCAGCCGTGCCTCGCAATTGCCAATGCGGTGGAAGTCCGATCGGGGCCGGCAATGCGAACACAATTGGAAACGCAACCAGATTCACGCTTGAGCTGTGCAAACACCCCACTAGACACCGAGTTTGTCCCGCCGATGACCACAAGGTTGACATTGCGCAATCGTCGTAGCTCATCCCGCACTACAGCTGGAACCGAATTCGAATGCGTGAACAGCAACGGCGCATTCAATTTGGTTGCAAGAGGTGCGGCGGCAAGAACATCGGCGAAGTTATGGCCGTTTGCTACTACCACGCTCGCGGGAAGCGATCCCTCCGGGTATGCGAGCCGTGAGGCTTGCACGGCGGTTTCAAACCTATCGGCCCCACTCACCCGTACCGGCGACTCACGGTATCCGCTTACAATAGGAGCAAGTAGGTTGATGGTCTTCGCGTTGTTCGCAGACTCCGTGCCCGAGGCGTGCGCCGGGGCCCCCACGAAGGGAATGTCGGGGTTAGAGAACTGAGTAGCCGTGGGACAGTTCGGACCACAGTCTATTGCCATGATCGACTTGATCACGCCGGGAATCCTGTACCCGTACGCGAACGGGTGCGCGCCGGGCGAGCCAGCCTCCGCCTCATGCCCTCCTCCAAATACGTGTCCGAGTTCATGAACGAACAGTCGGTCACCAGCGGGCGAGTCGTCATAGAACAAGATGCCCGCAGCAAAACGTGAATTCCCCTCGGCACGCGGTACGTAGGTTAACCCAGCAGGGAGACCATAACCGATGAAGGCCATGGTTACATCTGCGCCGATGGCGTCACGCAATCTGTCCACGTTCGAAACGGTGTCCTCGTGTTTGTATATGAGGTTTTCTAGGTCCACTGAAATGTCACCATGCAGAACATTCCTGTTCAGTACAGAGGATTGGTCGTCGTCACTTGTATCGTTGCTGTCTACAAGCGGCAACGCGATCTTGTCGGCTAGGACGATTCGTGCGCTAACACCGGAACGGGCGAAGGCACCGTTGGCGACTGCGACATACTGCCTCAACCGTGCATTTACGTCGCCAGCCAAGTCAGACTGGTACACCGCGAGTAGTGTAATGAGGTGGTTGCCGAAGTTGTCGACCGTTCCGCTTTGGTCACGTGAAGCAAATTCTGCGACGTCGATGTCGAGCCTGAGTTCCTCCCGCTGAGGAGCGAACGTTTGCTCAGTGTCTCGCTGAGCTAACACGACTATTCCGTCAGCCGCTGTTTCGATTCGCGAATCGGCTCGACTGCTCGTAATGGAACCCGACATCTGGTACTGGCCATCTGTTTGGGGAGAAAACACCAGCACCATGTCACCAAACTCGCCATCTGCTGAGACTAGGTCTCCAACGAACTCAATGGTGGGCATTTCGTCGCCAGCCGCCTTAGTCGCAGCCACCACCAAAGGATTCACATCGAACAGAAGCCCGTCAGGATTCTGGAGCTTGAAAGGCTCTCGAAGCGATAGCTCGACACGTTCCCCTGGTTCCATCGGCGCTAAGCCAGAAAGGTCAGCTACCACATTTAGAGCATCCCGCACGGGAATATTGTGCCTGCTCTCCATACCTGCACCGCTGCTCCGAGCGGTGACCAATCCACCGGTGTCCGATGTGTTGAACCAAACTCCATCATCTAGGTCTGTCCCCACATCCGCATTCGCTTGAATCGGCATGCCCGCCACCAGCAGAGTGGTGGCAAGCATCCCAATCGTTGTTCGACGACGCCGCATTGTCTCTCCTCTCTCGGCGTGTACCGAAAAACCGCTACGACGCCAGTGCAGACCATTGAGGTTCCCATTCGGGGATTTGAGGAAGCACGAATATAAACGGCCTTGAATCGTGGCAGTTGATCGGTTTCATCCGTTTGCTCGGTGATCACGCAATCGATAAAGATTCGCCCTGCCACCAAGTCCGCCGAACAGACTTGCTGTACCCCTGGCCTCGACTTCCATGCAATCAGGGATGACGTTTGCCCCGCAGCGACACTCCAGTCGGCTGCCCCACCATCCGACCAGAATTTGAGATACGCTGTAGAGTTGCGCTTCGGTCAGAAATCCCACGTTGCCCTTCCGATTGCGTTCCTCGTCGGTCTTTGTAAAGACGCCATCTACTCATCCCTGCGCATCTACTCGGAGCTCATTTACATCAAGGTGCCACGTAGAAATAGCGACAAGAAACCTGCACAGGAAGAGCACCGGGATCCTGTTTCTTTCTTATGCGAGTAATTCTGCGTTCCGAAACACGCACTGCGGTCATCTGCCCTGCGCCGAGCCGCGCGCCCACACGGGCGGCGTGGGCGTGTGCCTCCTCGTCGGCGGCCCACCGCTGCCAGAGGTCGGCCCAGTACCCGTCCCGGTCTGCCACGCGCCGTTCTCTTAGCGCTGCGGGCGCCTCCACGCGCACCACCAGGTCTGCCAGGTGGGCGAGGGCGACGTCGGCCCCCACGCCTTCTATCACCAAGGGCCCGCTCAATCTGGCCGGTGCCAGCACGCGGGCCGCGCCGCTGGGACGGGAGGCGTTCCAATCCCAGGTGGTCAGGTCGGCGTGCCCAAGGCGGCAAGCCCGGAGAAGCGCAGCTGCAACCATGTCGAGGCCTGCGTGCAAACCACGCCAGCCAAGGTAAGCGCACTCCACCTGAAGCAAGGTCGCGGTGGGCGGCAGTAGCTCCATGAGTGCCGAGGCGAGCGTGGACTTTCCACTCCCAGAGGCGCCCCCAATCACCATGACTCCCCGTGGGGGCATCAAGTGGGCCAGCAGCTTGGGTGCGTGCCGATACGACACCAGTTGAACTGTGGGGGTAAGTGGCATGGCGCAAAGGCTACCCTTGGGCCAGGAAAGGAGCAGCGATGACGGTGGCACTTAGGGTGATTCCCTGCCTGGACGTGAATGGCGGCAGGGTAGTAAAGGGCGTCAATTTCGAGAACCTGCGCGACGCCGGGGATCCGGTGGAGCTGGCGCAGCGCTACAGCGAGCAAGGCGCAGATGAAATCACCTTCCTGGATGTGTCGGCGTCCCTAGAGGGGCGGGCCACCACACTCGACATCGTTACGAAAACCGCTGAAAACGTATTCGTCCCCCTCACGGTGGGAGGCGGAGTGCGTAGCGTTGAGGACGTGGATGCTTTGCTGCGGGCAGGCGCTGACAAGGTGGGCGTAAACACGGCAGCCCTTGCCAATCCTTCCCTGCTGGCTCGAATAGCAGATCGGTTTGGGGACCAGGTTGTGGTTCTCTCCGTCGATGCTCGGCGTGGCCCGACCCCCTCTGGATTTGAGGTCACTACCCACGGGGGAAAGCGTTCCAGCGGCAAAGACGCCTTGGAATGGGTCCGGCAGGCTAGCGAACTGGGAGTGGGGGAGATACTTCTTAACTCGATGGACGCCGACGGCGTCCGGGAGGGATTTGATCTGGAGATGCTGGCTGCAGTGCGAAACGAGGTGAAAGTCCCCGTAATCGCCTCCGGGGGCGCGGGCACCACCGAACACTTCGTTGCTGCCGCCGATGCCGGAGCCAACGCGCTGCTGGCAGCCTCCGTGTTCCACTACGGCACTCTCTCTATTGCGGAGGTAAAGGAAGCCCTGCACAGCGCGGGCCACCTGGTGCGTCTCACGGCCGGGCTCGCTCAGGGGGAACAGAGGTGAGCGGGGCAGCAGGGGAGGAACTCGACCCGGCACTGCTGGCACAGTTGCGATTCGACGCCAACGGTCTGATTTGCGCAGTCATCCAAGACGACGTCACTGGCGCCGTTCTCATGGTTGCCTGGATGGACCAGACGGCGCTCGCCCGCACGCTTAGCACCGGACGGGTCTGGTTCTGGTCCCGCTCCCGCCGGGAGTATTGGCGCAAGGGAGACACCTCCGGCCACCGCCAGCACGTGCGCTCAGTGCACGCCGACTGCGACGGTGACGCCCTGCTGGTGCGGGTGATCCAGGTGGGGGCGGCCTGCCACACCGGCACGCGCACCTGCTTCGAGGCCGGCGGCCAGCTCCCGGCCGTGGTGGGGGCCCCCGCTGAGGACGCGCTGGCCGCTGCGGGCGGGGCCGACCGGGTGCCAGGTGAGGCAGCGAACACCACGACGTCAGGAGTGAGCCAATGAGCCGCACGCTGCGGTGGGGCCAAACCTGGCCGGATCGCGAGGAGTTCGCCGCCCAGGCGCAGCGGGGGCACACCGTGGTGGTGGCCCGCAAACTTCTGGCGGAGGAATTGACCGCTGTGGGTGTCTATCGGCGCCTGGCTGCGGGCAGGGAGGGGAGCTTCCTGCTGGAATCGGCCGAGCAGGGCGGCCAGTGGGGCCGGTGGAGCTTCATCGGCGTCAACGGAAGGGCGACGCTGCTGGGGGAGGCGGCCGGTCCCGGCTGGCGCGGTGAGGTGCCGGCCTCGGTGTCGCGGGAGGGCGACGTCGTCCAGGTAATCGCCAGCGTGCTGACGGAGCTTGGTCGCGAGCAGGGCCAGGCAGGGCCGACGCTACCGCCGCTGGGGGGCCGCAATGGTAGGCGCGATCGGCTGGGACGCCCTCTACACGTGGGAACCCAAACTCCGGCGCGCCGCCCAAGACGAGCTGGGACTGCCCGACGTGGCCATGACGCTGGTGCAGGACGTGGTGGCGCTGGACCACCACGCGGGAGAGGTCTGGCTGCTCACCGTCTGCTACGACGCCCACGCCCACGATTACAACGCCGCAGTGGCGCGACTCGACGCGATGGAGGCGGGCCTAGCCCAGTCGCTGCCGGTGCAGCTGAGCAGCGCCGTCGAGCGGGCCGAGGTGGCGCATCGCTACCGCACCGCCAGAGAGGACTTTGAGGCGGCCGTCGTGCGCGGCAAGGAAGCGATCGCGGACGGCGAGGTCTTCCAGGTGGTGCTCTCGCAACGCACCGACGTGGAGTGCAAGGCCAGCTCGTTGGCGGTCTACCGGGCGCTGCGCTCCATCAACCCGAGCCCCTACATGTACCTGTTCGAGCATGTGGACGCCCACGGACGGCCCTTCACCGTGGTCGGGTCGAGCCCGGAGACGCTGGTGCGCGTCACCGACGGTCAGGTTTACACCTTCCCGATCGCCGGCTCGCGGCCGCGCTCCGGGGACGCTCAGCTGGACCGGGAGCGGGTGGCCGATCTGCTGGCCGACCCGAAGGAGCTGTCAGAGCACACCATGCTCGTTGACCTGGCCCGCAACGACCTCTCCAAGGTCTGTGTCCCGGCCAGCGTGAGCGTGGCGGCGCTGATGGAGATCAAGCACTTCTCCCACATCATGCACATCTCCTCCACCGTGACCGGCCAGCTGCGTCCCGGCCGCACAGCCCTGGACGCGCTGGTGGCCACGTTCCCGGCCGGCACCCTCAGCGGCGCGCCCAAGCCGCGCGCCATCGAGCTGATCGACGAACTGGAGCCCGCCAGGCGCGGCTTCTACGGCGGCGTGGTGGGCTACCTTGGGCTGGACGGCAACGCGGACCTGGCCATCACGATCCGCACCGCCATCATCCGCGACGGGGTCGCGCACGTCCAGGCCGGGGCCGGTGTGGTGGCGGACTCGGTGCCGCGAAAGGAACACGAGGAGACCCGCCACAAGGCCGCGGCGATGCTGAGCGCCATTCAGGTGGCGGTTGGAGTTAGGAACTAATGAGGCGATGAATACAAAAGCAGAAAAAGGAAACAGCTACTGGATTCGAGTCTCGCAAACCTTTCCACCGGGTGACTTGAAATGGGTTCTCGGCGCTTGGCTAACGAGTCGAACGCTTCTGTTTAGCACTGCGCTGATGATCGGCATCAAGAAGAACATCCCCTTACTAGAGGTTGTACGGCAGTGGGACGTTGTGCACTTCCTGAATATTGCCGAACTTGGCTATCCCACTGTTGACCCTAATCTTGTCGCCTTCTTCCCCGGCCTGCCAATCTCTATTTGGTTCCTCAGCAAACTAGGCTTCTCCCCCTCAGTTGCAGGACTCATCATTGCCAACTTGAGTGCACTCCTTGCAGCCTTAGCGTTAACAAAACTCGCAGGCCGCACGGCTGGGGTGCTTTGGTTGTTCGGTCCCGCCATGATCTTCGGCTTCGTGCCGTACACGGAGGCACCCTTTGCTGCCGCATTCTTCTGGGCCTGGGAGCGGGCGAGGGCAGGAAAATGGGCCTCAGTCTCCGCACTCTCAGCCGTCGCTGTTACATTCAGGGTAACGGGCGTTGTAGCTGCAATTGCTCTGGTTGTTATGGGATTTGTGGAAGGACGCAACTGGACTGAGAAGTTGAAGCCCATCGCTTGGATGATGTTGCCTGCCGCGGCCGCCGCCGCGTACCAGATCTATACTTGGCGTCTCTCTGGTGACATTCTTGGTTGGGTCCACGCACAGTCACGAGGCTGGTCTCGCAGCTTCCACTGGCCGTGGGAAGCGTTCAAGGTTACGTGGGACAACGCTTCACCTTATGTCTCGCCTGACTACTACAGACTCTTTCGTTTGGAAGCGCTCGCTGTTGTCGTGTGTATCATCTTGGTGGCCTATCTTCCCGTTCGTAAGTGGTGGCCAGAGGCCGTGTTTATGCTGCTACACCTGGCGATGTTCTCCTTCTCTGATTTCTATATGTCGCTCGCCCGCTCGATGGTTTATTGGCTACCTCTCTGGCTGTTGGCAGCAGAGGCCCTCACCGGAGTAAGCCCCGCGAGTGGAATGGCTCCTCCCTCTGGCAATGGCGTGTGCTGGCCGAATCAAGCCATCTACACCCCTGCGAGGAAGGTCGCTATTGCCGCCACAGTCGTTTTCAGTGCTGGGGCGATGCTCTGGTGGGCGGGGATATTCCTCGATGGAGCATGGGCCGGGTAAGGTAGATAGTTCCCGATTACTCTTCGGAACGGTGTTCGTGTACAAAATGGTTGGCAATAGGCCGCAGCCACTCGCCCGCGTGCGCGGCGCTACTTTCGCGTGGTGCCCTAGCCGGGCGCAGGCGCAAGCACAGGCACAGGTTCGGGGGCGCGCCCTGAACTCCTCCCGGCGCACCGCCGCTCACCGTCCACGGTCGCTGATGGCCAGGATGTCCACCACGGCCAGGATGTCCGCGTTGCCGTCGGTGAGCGCGGCGGGCGCGGCCAGCACCAGGCGGCTCCCCACGGCCCGGTCGATCACGGCCTCGGCCAGGCCCGGCTGGAGGGAGGCCACCATGACCTCCTGCGGGCCCAGGCCTGCGTAGGTGGACTCGCGTACCTTGCCGTCCCAGGTGGAGACCACATACTGCACCACCACCGTGTCGCCCTTTGCCACCTGCTCGCCGGTGCCGGAGATCAGCTCCTCGACCTTCACCAGCTGCGTGGCCACGCCCCAGGGAGCGAGCTGCGGCACGGAGTGGGCGTCGAAGGACACCATCGATTTCAGGTCGCCCTCGATCGCGGCCGACGGGCTCTGCCCCGCTCCCTCCACCGGCAGTTGGCGCGGCAGCACGTCCACCACCGCCAGCTCGGGGTAGGCCTGGCCGCCCTTCTCCACCGCGTTCAGCACCAACAGGCGGGCGCCGTCGCGCTGCCCCAGCAGGATGCCGTGCAGCGAGGCGCCCAGGCTGTCCGCGTTGACCTCCACCACGTCCACGTGCGGGAACGCGCCCTCCAGGACGCGCTTGCCGGTCTGTCCGTTGAAGGTGGTCACCGCCAGCACCACGCGGTCGCCCTCTTGCAGCTCCCGGCCCGTGCCGGCCTGGACCACCCGGTGATTGGGCGCGGCGGCCAGCTCCACGGGGTTTTGCAGGCTCAACGTGGGCACCGATCCCAGCCGCCCGCTCACCTGCACGGAGTCGAACGCGCCGCGCCGCGCCTCCTCGATTGCCCGCTGCTCTGCGGCGTTTTGCTGCACCACGGCGGCGATCACCCCGATCACAAGCGCGGCAACCAGCAGGCCCGCCCAGAGCCACCAGCCGCGCGCCAGGCGCCTCAGCTGGGACAGGGCGGCGCTGCCGCCGCTCCGCTCCGGGCGGCGCGGCGGTGCCACCGGGACTAGCGGCTCGGCGCGTTCAGGTCCCTCTGCGGGCCGGGCCACTCCGGCCTCGGCGTCGGGCTGGGTGACCGGCCAGAACGGCAGGCCGGAGGTGACAGCCGGGGTGGGCGCGTCGCCCTGCTGCTGGCGCAGGTCGCGCCGCCGCACCCGCCGGGGCGCCGCTTCGGCGGCGGGCTGCGCCGCCTGCCCCTCCCGCGCCTCCTCGGCCTGCGCGGTGCCCACCGCAGCGGCGTCGGACTGCGCGGCGTCGGAGTGAGCGGCGTCGGACTGAGCGGTGCTCTCCTCGAGCGGCGTGAGTTGGCCCTGTTGGCGCAGCGCGCGGCGCGAGGGCAGGGAGAAGTCGCGCGACTGGCTCATAGCAGCAACATCGCCTCGGTCGCCCCGCGTTCGGGGCTGCGCAGGTGGGCCACCAGCTCAGCAACTGCAGGGTTGCTGGTCTCCCACGGGTCGGCGAGCGTGATGGCCGGCAGGCTGCGATCCAGCAGGCGCAACGTCGTCCAATCCGCCGCCAGGTCCCGCCGGTACTCCAGCGCGGCCGCTATGGCCGCCCCCCGCAGGCTGGCGCGGGTGGCGGGGGCGCTGTTCTGGGCGGCCTCCACCTGGGCGACGGTGGTGAAGCGGCGCAGCAGCCCAGCCGCCTCCAGCCGGGCGCGCAGTCCGCGCGCCGTGATGTCGTGGTAGGCCAGCTCCAGGGTCGCCACCGAGGCGTGGTCCAGGCCCACGCCGTGGCGCTCGCAATGGCGTTCCAGCAGGCGCCGCTTGGCCACGTGGTCCAAGAGGTCGGCCACCTCGTCCTCACGGCCGGCGCGCAGCGCGTCCACCGCCCGCCCCCACAGCTCGTGGCCCAGGCGCACCACCGGGTCCGGGTCGCTGGCCGCCAGGTGGGCGGTGCGCTCCACGTAGTGCGCCTGCAGCTCCAGGCCCGTCAGCCACTGTCCGTTCTTCAGCTCCACGCGCGCGCTGCCCTGGGCGGAGATCGCGCGCACGGCCCCGATCGGGTCCACCAGCTCCAGGTCCTCCAGCTGCGCCCCCTCCTCCAGGGCGGTGAGCACTAGGGCGGTGGAGGCCAGGTTGATCAGGCTGGAGCCCTCTGCCATCGAGGTGTCCGCGTTGATGATGTGCAGGCGGCGGTAGAGCTCGTGGTTGGCGTGCGGCTCGTCGCGGGTGTTTATCAGCGGCCGGGCCCGCGTGGTGGCTGCGGAGACCACCTCGCTGACCACATCGGCCCGCTGGGAGAGCACGTAGCGGGCGGTGCCGTCCTGCTCGCGGCGCACGTGGCCCGCTCCCGCCACCACCTGGCGGCTGACCAGGTGAGGCACCAGCCCCATCACGCGGCGGCGGAAGTCGAAGCGGCGGCGGATCAGGTAGTTCTCGTGGCAGCCAAACGAGGAGCCGGCCGAGTCCAGGTTGTTGCGCAGCAGATGAATCTGGCCCGCCACGCCCCGCTCCTGCAGGCGCGCCGTAGCTCGCTCGGCCAACGCGGCGAGCATCTCGGTGCCGGCCCGGTCCTGCGCCAGCACGTCCGCTAGGCGCGCGCACTCGGCGGTGGCGTACTCGGGGTGGGCCCCCACGTCCAGGTAGAGGCGGCCGCCGTTGGGCAGGAACATGTTGGCGCCCCTGGCCAGGGAGGGGTCGTTGAACAGCTCCTGGGCGGCCTCCTCCGCGCCGAGCTCGGGCCCCGGCCCCACGTGGGTGATGCCGTACTCGATCTCGACGCCGACTATGCGCCGCCGCTGGGTGGGCTCAGTGTCCAAACCGGTCACTGACCGCCCTTTTGCACGAATCCCTGCACGAACGCCTGGGCGTCGGTGGCCAGCACCGCGTCGATGTCGTCCAGCAGCGCATCCAGGTCAACGTCCTTGGCCTGGGGCCGTAGGGCGGCCTGCGCCTCTTCCTCGCCGCTGCCGGCAGTCGCGCCGGCGAAAGTCTGCTCGCTCATCTCTCCTCCTGCAAAACATCGTAAGCCCGCGCCAGCAGCGGCGGCTGCGCCTGTCCGCCCGCCTCTGGCAGGTGGACGCGGCGCAGGTACTCATCCCCGTCCAGGTCCAGGATCACCGAGGTCCAGGACGCGGCCACCACCGGCAAGCTCGCTACCGCTGCGCCGCGCACCCGGGCGCGCGTGGCACACGGCGAGGCGTGCACTGCCGCCTCCGCCTCCCCGGGCGCCAGCAGGTGCGCTACCCGTCCGGCGGCGTCCAATCGTGCCACCAGGGAGCGCTGCGGGCACAGGTCGTGCCACTGCAGGTCCAGCGCGGCCAGGCGCGGGTGGGCCCAGTCTCCGCCCAGCCGCTGGCGCATCCCCTCCAGTAGCTGCAGCTTGGCCACCCACTCCACGTAGGGAGCTGCGGCGTCCCGGTCGGTCTCCAGTAGGTCCAGCACGCGGCCCCACCAGTGCAGGATCTCGGCCCGCTCGCCGCTCAGGGCGGCCTGGCCCAAAGCGTCGATGACGGCCTGCCGGTAGGCGCGCTGGATCTCAATGGCCGTGGCGCTCTTGCTGCTTTGCAGCTCCAGTTCCTGCGTGAGGGTGGTGTCGTATGAGACCTCCGTGACCGCGCGCAGCGGGCTGGCCAGGGCAAGTGCGTGCACCTCCAGCGGCGCACCGGCCTCGATCATGTCCAGCACCAGCGCGGTGGTGCCCAGGCGCAGGAAGGTGGAGAACTCGAACTGGTTGGCGTCCCCGTTGATGACGTGCAGGCGGCGCCACTTCGCCGCGTCGGCGTGCGGTTCGTCGCGCGTGTTGAAGATGGGCCGGTTGAAGGTGGTCTCCAGGCCGATGTCGTTCTCGATGAAGTCGGCGCGCTGCGAGAGCTGGAAGCCCGGCTGCTGCGAGAGCTGCCCGCGCCCCAGCCGCCCGGTGCCGCACAGGATCGGGCGGGTGACCAGGAAGGGGGTGAGCACGGAGATCAGATCGTCCAGGTCTACTTCGCGGCGCACCTGGTAGTTCTCGTGGGAGCCGTAGGCCGCTCCCTTGCCGTCGGTGTTGTTCTTGTAGACCACGGTGCCATCCCCCAGCGCGTCGGCCGCCCGCTGCGCCACCAGGTCGCCGGCGCGGTCCACGGCCACCGCCGCGCGCACCGAGTCGCATTCTCCGCCCGAGTACTCCGGGTGGGCGTGGTCCACGTAGAAGCGCGCGCCGGCCGGCGTGATGACCACGCCCGGGTGCGGCAGCGCGAGCTCGGCCCGGCTGGGACGGGCCAACGCCTGCGCGCTCGCCAGCGCCTCGGTGCCGATCAGGGTGGCCGACGTTCCGCCCGCCGCCCCCACCGGGAAGTCCTGCGGCGCGGCGGCCACGTGCCCGTTGCTGACCATCCCGCCGCGGTGGGCGGAGGCATCGGTTAGCTGCGAGGGGTGCGCGGCGGCGCGGTCCAGGCGGTGGCCCCGCAGGTCGCACAGCGGGTCCTCCCCGGCGTAGTCCCACCGCGTCACGGGCCGCTCCAGCAGGCCGGCGTAGGCCTCCACGAGCGCGGTGGCCAGCACGTGCGACTGCCCGCCACTGGCGCGCAGGATGCCGTACTCGGTCTCCGTGCCGATGATCCGTCCGGTCACAGCTCCTCCTGCCCTCGGCGCGCCGCCATCTCGGCCGCCTGCGCCGCCTCTGCGGCCACGGCGGCCGCGATGTCCGCCTCGTTGATGCCCTCGGCACGGCCTGCGGCCGTGGCCTGCAGCGCCGCTAGCTTGGCGCGGTCCACGATCCGGGCCACCAGGGCACCGGAGGCCACCTGCAGCAGCGTCGTGCCGGCCCCGGCGCCGTCCGTGGAGACCTGGGCGCACTCCAGGCCGCCCACCAGGGCGTCGGCAAGGCGCGCGCGGCGGGCGGCAACGTCGTCCCCCTGCACGCTGGCGGCGATAGGCACGCCGGGCCGCAGGTGGGTCAGCGCGATGGCGCGGCACTGGGCGGCGTCCGGGCGGGAGATGCGCAGCTTCAAATCCAGGCGACCGGGCCGCAGCACCGCCGGGTCTATCATGTCCTCCCGGTTGGTCGCGCCGATCACCCGCACGCCCTCCAGGCCACCCACGCCGTCCAGCTCGGTGAGCAGCTGCGGCACGATCGTGGTCTCCATGTCGCTGGACTTGCCCGCCCCGCGCCGCCGGAACAGCGCCTCCATCTCGTCAAAGAAGACCACCACGGCCGCACCCGTGGCCGCCAGCTCGCGGGCGCGGGCGAACACGGCACGAATCTTGCGCTCCGTCTCCCCCACGTACTTGTCCAGCAACTGCGGGCCGTTGATCGCCAAGAAGTGGCCGCGCGCGCCGTGCGAGGACGCCAACTGGGTGGCAAGGGCCTTGGCGATCATCGTCTTGCCGCAGCCCGGCGGACCGTAGAGCAGGATGCCGCTGGTGGGACGCAGCCCGTAGCGCGTAAAGAGCTCCGGCTGCTCAAGCGGCAGCTCGATGGCCTGACGCACCGTGGCCACCACGTCGTCCAGGCCGCCGATGTCGCTAAACGCCACGTCCGGGGTCTGCGGGGTGAGCAGCTGCTCCACGTCCTGCCGCTCCACCAGCTCCAGGGCGATGCCGGTGCGCAGGTCGCAGCGCAGGCAGTCGCCCACGCCCAGCTCGCTGCCGGCCAGGCGGCCCAGCAGCACCACGCGCTCACCCGACTGCGTGGTCACGATCCCGCGCTGCTCATCCAGGCGCTCGGTCAGCACGCACAGCTCCCCGCCCGCTGCGGGGGCCACCGCGTCCACGGCCACCATGTCCGCGTCCACCAGCACCCGGCTGCCCGCGTGCAGCGTGCCCAACACCAGGTGGGAGGCGGCCGGCACGCTGCGCAGCGCCGAGCCCACCTGCACCAGCAGGCGGCGCTCCCCCATGTCGACCTCCACCACCGTGGCCACGTCCAGAGGCTGGCGCCGCCAGGCCTCCACCTGCTCGCCCAGCGCCGCCAGGTGCGCGCGGGCGTCGGCCAACGCGCTCGCCAGGCGGGTGTTCTTCTCCTGCAGCGAGGCGAGCTCTGCGGCCTGGGCGTCAAGCATTAGTCCTCCAGCCCCGCCGTGATCTGGCCGTCCTGGCCGGGCGGCGGCGGCACCTCGCAGGCGCTGTGGTCAACCAGGTCCGCCACGCGGGCCGTGACGTCCCGCTTGACCTTGCGCACCTTCTTGTCAGAGGTCGGGCGCTCGCCCAGGTCCTGGCTGGTCCACACCTCCTCGCCCGTGTAGGCGCCCTTGGCCGGGCGGCGGCTGCGCAGCGGCGGCTGGTGGCCCGGCGCCAGGCGCCGCGCGGTGACCAGGAAACCCGTGTGCGCCACCATGCGGTGATCCGGGCGCACGGCCAGGCCCTCCAGGTGCCAGTCGCGCACCAGCGACTCCCAGGCGTGCGGCTCGGTGAACAGCTCGCTTGCCCGCATGTCCTCCACCACGCGCGAGAGCTGGGTGACGGTGGCGACGTAGCAGAGCAGCACACCACCCGGCGCCAGCGCGTCGGCGCAGACCTGCAGGTTCTCCCACGGCGCCAGCATGTCTAGCACGATCCGGTCTATGCTGCCGGGCTCCACCACCTGCGGCAGGCGCTCGGCCAGGTCGCCCACCTCCACGCGCCAGGCAGGGTGACGGCGCCCGAACCACAGGTCGACGTTGCCCTGCGCGATCTCAGCGAAGTCCTCGCGGCGCTCAAACGAGATGAGCTGGCCGTATTCGCCCACGGCGCTGAGCAGGGACATGGACAGCGCGCCGCTGCCCACGCCCGCCTCCACCACGCGCGCCCCCGGGAAGATGTCTGCCATCTGCACGATCTGCCCGGAGTCCTTCGGGTAGATCACGGCCGCGCCGCGCGGCATGGACAGCACGTAGTCGCTCAGCAGCGGGCGCAGCACCAGGTACTGGGCGCCGGTGGAGGTGGTGTGCACGGTGCCCTCCGGCAGGCCCACCAGCTCCGAGTGGCGAAACGAGCCGCGGTGGGAGTGGAAGTAGCCGCCCTCCAGCAGGACGATCGTGTGCATGCGGCCCTTGGCGTCGGTGAGCTGCACGCGGTCGCCGTACTTCAGGGGGCCACGGCGGGAGGCCGGGCCTGCGGGGGTGTAAGAAAAAGTCACCCCGAAGATCATACGGGCGTTGCGTAAAGCGCCCGGCCCCGGTGCGCGTGATGTTCGGCGGGCGCCGCGCGCGGCGCGTTCGATTCTGCGCGGCGCGGCGGCTGTGGATGGCCGGTGCGGCCCTCCTTTGCGCGGGACGGGTCCAGCGGTGTTGGTGCCCGCCGCTACGGTGGAAGGCATGGAAGACACGCACGCGGCGGCCCGCGCCGGCCAACCCCGCCCAGTGAAGCGGCGCACGAAAAACGTCTATGGGTCCCAAGAGACTCGTTGTCACGGTAGGCGATTTTCCCTTAATATCGGGCTGCATAACCGAACGAGTACAGGGACA
>NZ_JBZXJM010000007.1:0-8945 GCF_058725725.1 Buchananella sp. 103232
ACAACGAGTCTCTTGGGACCCATAGACGTTTTTCGTGCGCCGCTTCAACCGGAACCACCGCCTCATCACGCGGCCAGGCTCACCGGGCTCGCCCGCTTCAACCGGAACCACCGGTCCTGACGGCACTGCCGTCGGCTCTTGCGTGCCGGCATGCTGCTCGGCCTCGGCAGGGGCGTCCGCGCCGCCGACCTCTGCCGGCGCGTCGTCCACCCAGGGCATGTCGTAGGGGGAGAGCATGGCCAGCGGATTTGGACCGAAGGCCGCCCCGCCACCGGGCGCGTACCCGGGGAACACCACGCCGGCAGCGTCGTCCGTTCCCTCATCTACCGGGCCGCCCGCGTCGCCCGCTCCGGCTGCCCCTCACCGCCGCCGACGCCTTGCCCCGCTCCCCCGACCCTGCGGGGACGCCCCCTGCGCCGGCACCGCCGGGGGGTTGTGCCCGAAGGCGGCGTTCAGGTGGGCACACAGCGGCTCGACCAGGCTCGTGCGCAGGTGATGGTCGTCGTCGAGCATCGAGTGGAGCATTTCCTCGGCGTCGAAGAAGGGTATTTCGCGGCCCTTGGAGCCGAGGCGAAATAGGCTGCGCCACCTATTCATCGGGAAGGCGGCCTGCAGTTCAATTGGCTGCGCCTCAAACCAAGCGATGATCGCGATCTGGTACCGCTGCCAATTCAATCGATTCATCGGGTCATCTCCTCACGGAACGAACGGCCGGTGCCCGATTCCCTTCCGCGCGGCTGGGACCTGCGGGCCAAACGCGTTCGCCGCCCTGGCTGGGCAAGCTCCACATTGGGACAGCTTACTTCTCCCCTTCTGCCGGTGGGAAACCTACACTCGCCCCGCCATTCGCAGGGGCATTTGGCCGACGTTCCACCCGCCACCCCACTAAATCCGCCTCGCGCGTTTAGTGGCGCTTTCGAATTGTGGGTTTCCCGCGCGCCGGGGCCTGGCGCTTCAACCCGACGTTGCCGCCCCAATCTCGACGTTCGCATCCCAATCTCGACGTTCGCAGCCCAATCTCGACGTTAGCCTGGGGCAAATCGTCGAGTCGAAGCCCTAAACGTCGAGTCGAAGCCCCGAACGTCGAGCTGAGCTCCGGCGCGGGGAGCCTCCCTCTCCCTGGGCCCGCCGATCACCTCGTCGACGGCCCGCACCCAGCGTTGGGAGTTTCCCTTTAGCGCCCCTCGCCGAGGGAGTATTTCTGCTCGGAGAGCTCAAAGCCCACGCCGGTGCGCTGATTCCAGCAGGAGACGGACTCGTCCAGATAGGTGCAGGCGAACTCGCCCCAGTAGACCTGCTCTCCGGGCTGCAGCACGTAGACGTAGGTACCCTCGGCGGGGCGGAAGTCCTGTCCACAGGCCAGGTTCGTGCCGGTGGGGTCCACGGCCAGGGAGAAGACGGACTGGGCGCAGTCCTGCAGCCCGGCTGCGGCGAAGGACCTCTCCGCCATGCTGCACCCGGCCTGGAGGTCCTGCAGGTGGCAGATCACCTTCCCGTCCGGGGATGAGACGAGTCCCTGCTGGGAGGCGTTGAAGTCCACCGGGCGGGCCCAGTCGTCCTCGTCGCGGCTCGGGGTCGGGGTCGGGGACGCTGTGGGCTGCGCGCTCACCGCAGGCGCGGCGTCCAGTACCGGTTGCGGCGCGGACTTCTCCAGCACCACCAGGTAGGTGACGTAGACGGCCAATGCCAGGGCGGCGAGGACGCCCAGCGCGATGGCGACGGGCTTGAGCACGCGCTTGCGCACGCGCGCCCGGGTGATGTCGCGCTTCTTCTGGGCCAGCAGTGCGGCCCGTTTGGCCGCAGTGGCGGCCTGGATTTCCCGGTCGCGCTGGAACTGGCGCGCCTGCTCAGCCTGCTCGCGGGCCTGCTCGGCCAGGGTTTCCTTCACCCAGGTCTGGTAGGCCACGGGGTCCTCACGCTGAATCCACTGGCGCACCCGCTCGCTGCAGTTGGGGTGGGACAGGATACGGCGGCGCAGCTGCGGGTAGACGCCGGCCAGCTCGGCCAACTGGGCGGCGGACATCTGCGCCTGGCTCTCGGGACAGACCGCGCCTTGACCGGCGGCAAGGAAGGGGTTGGAGGGCTTTTCCTGCTCCTCCTGCCCGCACGCGCCCAGCAGCAGGTTGATGAGCTCCTCCGAGATGGGCGGGAAGCCGGGGGGAGTCTGCCCCTGCTGGCCGGCCCCGGCACTCTGGGCTTGACCTGCCCCGGCACTCTGCCCCTGGCTGGCCCTGTCGGTGACCCTCGTCCCGGCCCCGTCGCCGGCACCTGGCCCGGCGCCTGCGGGCTTCGCTGCGTCGGGTTCCTTGCGCATCGCTCCCCTCTCACTGCCGGCGCACCAATGTCGTAAAGAGGTTACGCGCAGGGCCGGGCTTTGGCTGCCTCCCGCCGGTTGCCCTGTGGGAAAGCGAAGCCGCCGGCCGCGCGGCACTCGCCGCGCGCACCTTTCCCTCCGCGCCACCGCGCCGCCGCGCGCACCTTCCCCACCGCGCCGCTGCGCCCCCGGCTCCATCGCCCCGCCGCCCGCCGCTACCGGAATCGGCGCCGGGGGCAACGTCGTCCAACCAAGACCACCAAACACGCCCGCCGCTGACGAGGCGCGGCCGGAGCGCGGGTCAGGCCAGGTCAGGTCAGGCCGGGTCGCGGCGGGTGGGGCAGCTCATGCAGTGGGCGCCACCCCGGCCTCGGCCCAGCTCGTTACCGCGGATGGCGATGACCTCCACGCCGTTGTCCGCCAAGTACTTGTTGGTGGCGGTGTTGCGCTCGTAGGCCACCACCACGCCGGGGGCCAGGGCCAGGAGGTTGCAGGCGTCGTCCCACTGCTCGCGCTCGGCGGCCAGACCGTCCTGCGGGGTGGTCAGGACCCGCAGGCCGTCCACGCCCAGGGTGTCGGCGATGACGTGGTGCATGCGCTCGGCCGGGTGGGAGACGATGTGCAGGCCGCTGCCGGAGGAGCCATTGCCCGCCCCGGCCGGGGTGAGGGTGAAGCTCGGCAGCATGCCCAGACCGGCGTACTTGGTCCAGGTGCGCTGGTCGATCATCGTCATGACGGTGTCCAGGTGCATGTAGGCGCGGGCGTGTGGCATGGCCAGGGCCACGATCCGGTCCGCCCGCCCGCTCTCGAAAACGCGCTGGGCAAAACGCTCCATGCCCTGCGGGGTGGTGCGCTCGCTCAATCCCACGATCAGGGCGCCGCCTCCGACCACGTGCACGTCCCCGCCCTCAATCGCCGCAGTGCCGTGCTCGGATTCTTCGGTCCAAACGGGGGTGACGGCATCGGCAAAGTCGGGGTGGTAGCGGTAGATGGCCTCGTAGTGCAGGGTCTCGCGCCAGCGGGCCACCTTGCGCATGGAAGAGATGGACACCCCGCCGTAGGCCCAGGTGGAGGTGTCGCGGGTGAAGTAGTGGTTCGGCAGGGGGGCCAGCACGAAGTCGTCGATGTGCCAGAGCCGGAACGAGGCCGAGCGCGGCTCGCTGATCCGTTCCAGGATCTCTCGCTTGGTGATGCCGGCGATGAGAAGCTGGGTGAGTTCGGCTAGGTCCATTGAGCGCGCCATCTCGCGCAGCGGCTCGTAGGCCATGGGGCCGTAGGTGTGCTCGTCGAAGGTGCGGTTGATGACCATCTCGCGCGCCTCGGCGACCGTGAGGGACTCGCGCAGCAGGTCGGCCATATATAGGACGTGTGCGCCGTTGTCCTGGAGGACTTGGGCGAAGCGGTCGTGTTCCTCCTGGGCGCGCTCCAGCCACAGGATGTCGTCAAAAAGCAGGTCGTCCTTGTTGGACGGGGTCAGGCGGGTCATCTCCAGGCCGGGCCGGTGCAGGATGACCTCACGCAGCCGCCCCACCTCGCTTTCCACGCGACGCGGCAGCTGCGCAGGTGTGGAGTAGGCATTTGGGGCGGTTTCACTCATGGCCCCCAGAGTAGCGGGGCGGACTGCGCGCTGCGTGCCTCTGCGCCGCCGGTGGATAGGCTGGGGGCTATGAGCAGCCTTCCTTTCGTTTCTGACACCTTCGATCCGGCCCGGTGGCGCGACATCGGTCAGGGGTTGACGGACGTCACCTACCACCGCGGAGTGGACGAGCGCGGCCGGGCGCTGCCGGTGGTGCGCGTGGCGATCGACCGCCCGGAGGTGCGTAACGCGTTTCGCCCGCACACGGTGGATGAGCTTTACCGCGTGCTGGACGACGCCCGCTGCAGCCCCGACGTCGCTGCGGTGATCCTGACTGGCAACGGCCCCTCCCCCAAGGATGGCGGCTATTCCTTCTGCTCCGGCGGGGACCAGCGCGTGCGCGGCAAGGACGGCTACCGCTACGAGCGCCCGGAGGAGGCGGCCGCTTCTTCTGTTGGCGGGGTGGCCGACGTCGCCCCCGGCGCCCCGCAGGGTGAGGGCGCTGTTTGGGCCGGCGGGGCTTTGGCCGGCGCCGCACAGGAGGAGGCCGACGCGCAGGCCGCCCACTTGGCCGACGTCGCCGCCACGCGGGCCCGCTTGGACGCCGCCCGGGCGGGGCGATTGCACATCCTGGAGGTGCAGCGCCTGATCAGGACCATGCCGAAGGTGGTGATCGCGGCAGTTTCCGGTTGGGCGGCCGGCGGTGGGCACTCGCTGAACGTGGTGTGTGACCTTTCCCTGGCGTCGCTGGAGCACGCGCGCTTCATGCAGACGGACGCGAACGTGGGTTCCTTCGACGCCGGCTACGGCTCGGCGCTGCTGGCCCGGCAGGTGGGCGACAAGCGGGCCCGGGAGATCTTCTTCCTGGCGCGGGAGTACGACGCGACGGAGGCCGAGCGTTGGGGCGTGGTGAACGAGGCCGTGCCGCACGCTCTGCTGGAGGAGCGGGCGCTGGAGTACGCGCGGATCGTGTCCACCAAGTCCCCGCAGGCGATCCGGATGCTGAAGTTCGCCTTCAACCTGGCCGACGACGGCCTGGCCGGGCAGCAGGTGTTCGCGGGCGAGGCCACCAGGCTGGCCTATATGACCGCCGAGGCGCAGGAGGGACGCGACGCGTTTTTGGAGCGCAGGGCCCCAGATTGGTCAGCCTTCCCTTATTACTTCTAGCTTTTCCCAAAATGGGTGTTGGTGGGCGGGGGATAAGAATCCCCCGCCCGCCCTGGCGCGCTCGTCTTCCTGGTGGCGAGGGCCGCGCGCCTCCTCCGCGCGGAGCGCGCGGTGGCGCGCCCCAGCGCCCCTGGTGGGGCGGGTACTGCGGGGACGGCAACCGCAGGCAAGTAGCACAACCAGTGACTAAACCGGTTTCCGGTCGACTACTTCCGATTTGTGACTGACCCCACCACACAGCGGGGGCGATTGTTAAAACGTTGGAAACGCGGCGCTGGGACGGCCCCACTTCCGGTTCACCTTTCCACAAGGCCGCCGCTTCCCCTCCCAAACCACGGCACCGGCGATTAGGCTGGCCGTAAGTAGGTTTATCTCTACCTCCGCGGAGGCGCGTTTTTGCGTGCCGAGGCGAAGGGCAAGGCGCCCCTCACGTTGGTGGCGTACCGGGTACCCGGCACCCAGCCGGCCCCCAACCCCAAGCCGTCCCGGCAAACCCCGGTTGGCGCAACGGCGCCGCTCTTTGGAAGGAATCACATGCAGAGCAAGTTGAAGGCCCATTGGGTGGGCCTCATCTCTGCACTAGCTGTCTTCTTGACTGCTATCGGTCTTGTCACGCTGAACTACAGCGGGGCACACGCAGACACCGGTGGCGGCAATGAGAACACGCAGGTGCAGATAACGAACATCAAGGTCGAGTCCGACCCGCCGGGCCAGCCCGTTTATGTCTGGTCTAAGGTAAGGATCACCTGGGACTGGAACACCGCAAACGCTAACCCCCAGGTGGGCCAGACCTTCACCCTGGGTCTTCCGATGGTGAACTCCCCGAGCGGCCCGCGCCCCCTGTACCTACCGAGGGACAGCGCGCCCTTCGCGGTGACTGCACAACATAACGGTGCGACGTTCACTATTGCTCAGTGCCAGGCATTCAAGGAGCCGCCTTCTAAGGTCGTTTGTACTTTTGCCCAGGGTCTGCAGGACGCCCAGACCGCCGGCTTGAGCAATCCGCACGGCAACGCTTGGATCGTTGCAGAAGCACAGGATTCGTACGGACAGACCTCCGGGAACTTCATCGTCCCCGGCGGTGCCACTGTCCCAGTGCCCACCCCCGGCGGCAATCCGATCGGCGAGAACCTGACCTACAAGCCCGCCACCCCCAATAAGAGCAACTGGGGCCTTATCTCGGATCGCAAGTACATCGACTGGCACATTAACTTTGAGGGCAAGCAGCTCAAGGAGCTCTTTGGCGGCTCCTACCCGCAAAAGCTTTCCTTCCGGGACACCCTGGGGGCCGGCCAGAAGTTCAACCCCGCAGCCGGATTCGAGTTCAAGCTCACCGGCAAGGCCGGTATCGGCCAGACGACCGGGGGCCAGCCGTGCCTGGCCTCCACCCCGAACGAGTCCGGTCGTCAACGCTGCCAGGTCACGCCCTACCCTTACGCTCCGCCGAACAATAACTTCCCGGACATGGGCCTGTTTGACCTGCAGGTCAACATGAACGCTGAGCGGACGTACGCGGAGATCACGCTTACTCCAAAGAACGGCGCTTACATCCACGACGACGCCTCCTACCGCATTTCCTACCAGTCCGTGTTCACCACACCGGACGGGTTCCCCGACACGAATACGATCTACTCCAACCAGGCTCACTTCGTTGGCACCAACTACTGGCCCACCAGTTTCGCCTCCTACAAGGTGAGCGGTGGTGGATCCGCCCAGCTGGACGCCAACTTCGGCACCTTCGAGATTGCTAAGCGCCTGACCGGTCCAGGCCGTAACAATTTTGGCCCCAACGACAAGGCCCGCTTCAAGGTGGACTGGAAACTACCCCCTGGAGTGGACCCCGCCGTCATCGGCTGGACTCCGCCTACCAACCCGTTCTACGTGGACGTTCCGTTTGACAAGAAGTTCACCTATCTGCCTGTTACGGACGCCAACAAGCCCTTCCCGGCAAACACGGAAGTCACTCTGACGGAGGACCTCAACTATGGTCTCCCCGCTGACGTCGTGCTAGACACCCCGAAGATCATGATTGGGGACGGCCCCGAGAACACCACCGCCACTGCCACTTTCACGGTTAAGGGCGCCAATGTGGTCCCACTCATGGTTACCAACATCGCCAACGTCGTGGTCAAGCCCAAGGTCAGCGTTGGTGACTTCGTGTGGGAGGACACTGACAAGGACGGTCTTCAGGGTGGGGATCCATCGGTAGACATTCCGTTGAAGGATGTCACTTTGACCATTTCGCGTACCGACGGTGCGCCGGTGAAGAAGTTTGATGGAACCGATGCTGAGGTCACTACCAAGACCGATGACACGGGTAAGTATCTGTTTGCCGATTTGGAGGTTCTGCCTGCCGGGCAGAAGTACCAGGTGACGGTGACGCCTCCGGCTCAGTACGAGCCTACCCAGGCTGGTCCGAACAACGGTGAGGGCGAGTTGGACTCCTCCACGGGGACGGCTATTGCTAAGGACCTGCCTAATGATGGGGATAAGGACCTGAGCTTGGACTTTGGTTTCGTGAAGAAGCCGGTGGCCATTGATATTGAGAAGTACGACGGTGACTGGGCTGGTGTCCAGTTCGCGGGTGATGCTCCGAATTTGACTAATGGTCAGCCTGCTGTGTTGCCTGCGGGTGATCGTGACAGCGAGGACGGCGCCTTGGTGTTGTCTGGTCTGGAGGCCCAGCCGGTTAAGTTCACTGTGACTAACACTGGTAAGGGTGACTTGAACAATGTCAAGGTTTCTGACCAGACCCTGACCGGTCCGGCTTTGACTGATTTGAAGTGCCACATCAACAACCAGGACATTGCTGCTGTTAATGGTGTGGTTAGCGCCCCGGCTGATTGGGTCTTGGCTCCCAAGGCCTCCTTTGAGTGCACCGCTACCCTGCCGGCCATGAGTGATGCGGCCAAGCACGCTGATACCGCTCGGGTGGAGGCCACCCCGGTGGCTGGTGGTGACAAGGTCACTGATAGTGATGACTGGCACGCCAAGCGCGGCAAGGTCTCCGTTGGTGACTTCGTGTGGGAGGACACTGACAAGGATGGTCTTCAGGGTGGGGATCCTTTGGTGGATGTGCCGTTGAAGGATGTCACTTTGACGATTTCTCGTACTGATGGTCAGCCGGTCAAGCAGGTTGATGGCACGGTGGTGACCACCACGACCACTAGCGCTGCTGGTGAGTACCTGTTTGCTGATCTGGAGATCCTGCCGGCGGGTGTGAAGTACAAGGTGGCGGTTAGTGCTCCGACGGGTTACTTGCCGACCAAGCCTCAGCAGGGTAGTGATCGGGCCAAGGATTCCTCTACTGGTAGCGAGACTGCGGTTGAGTTGCCTAATGATGGGGATGCGGACCTGAGCTTGGACTTTGGTTTTGTCAAGACTGTTCCTGGTGTTGACATTGAGAAGTACGACGGTGATTGGGCTGGTGTTCAGTTCGTTGGTGATAAGCCGATGTTGCTTAACGGTCAGCCTGCTGTGTTGCCTGCGGGTGATCGTGACAGCCAGGACGGCGCCCTGGTGTTGTCTGGTCTGGAGGCCCAGCCGGTTAAGTTCACTGTTACCAACACTGGTAGCGATGGGCTGAAGAATGTTGTGGTTACCGACCGGACTACTGGTGGTCTGGCTTTGACCGACTTGAAGTGCCACATCAACGGGGCTGATATTGCTGCTGTTGATGGTGTGGTTAGCGCCCCGGCTGATTGGGTCTTGGCTCCCAAGGCCTCGTTTGAGTGCACCGGTACGCTGCCCAAGCTGGCCGAGGCTGACGCCACTGGCGCCTACCACACCAGCCACGCCAACACCGCCACGGTTGAGGCTGTCCCGGTTGCTGGTGGTGACAAGGTCACTGATAGCGATGAGTGGCACGCCAAGCGCGGCAAGGTGAGT
>NZ_JBZXJM010000008.1:0-6622 GCF_058725725.1 Buchananella sp. 103232
TGGGTGACTACGTCTGGTTCGACGCGAACAAGGACGGCCTGCAAGACGCCAGCGACGTGCCGCTCAAGGACGTCACCCTGGCCCTGTCCCGCACGGACGACAAGCCGGCCAAGAAGATCGACGGCAGCGTGGTTACCACCACCAAGACCGACGCGGCCGGTAAGTACCTCTTCGCCGACCTGGAAATCCTCCCGGCAGGCGTGAAGTACAAGGTCACCGTCGCACCCCCGGTCAACTACGAGCCCACCACTGCTGGTGTCGGGACCGACCGCGCCAAGGACTCCTCCACCGACAGCGAGACTGCGGTCGAGCTGCCCAACGATGGGGACAAGGACCTCACGCTGGACTTTGGTTTTGTTAAGAAGCCCACGGGTATCGATATTGAGAAGTACGACGGTGCTTGGAGTGGGGTGGTCTTTGACCAGGCGGGTAACGCTGAGCTGGTTGATGGTCAGCCCAAGGTCTTGCCCGCTGGTGACCGTGACACCGAGGATGTGGCCCTGGTGCTTTCTGGTCTGGCTGCCCAGCCGGTGAAGTTCACCGTGACTAACACGGGTAAGGGCGAGTTGAACAACGTCAAGGTTTCTGACACCACGATTGTTGGCCCGGCCCTGACCGACTTCAAGTGCCGTATTGATGGCGCTGATGTGGTGGCTGTTGATGGTGTGGTTAGTGCTCCGGCGGCTTGGGTGTTTGCGCCCAAGGCTTCGTTTGAGTGCACCGCTACCCTGGCGGCCATGACGGACGCGGCCAAGCACGCTAACACCGCCCGGGTGGAGGCCACCCCGGTGGCTGGTGGTGACAAGCTCACCGATAGCGATAACTGGCACGCCAAGCGCGGCAAGGTGAGTGTGGGTGACTACGTCTGGTACGACGCCAACAAGGACGGTCTGCAAGACGCCAGCGACGTGGCGCTGGAGGATGTGACCTTGACCCTGTCTCGCACGGACGACAAGCCGGCCAAGAAGATCGACGGCAGCGTGGTTACCACCACCAAGACCGACGCGACCGGTAAGTACTTGTTTGCTGACCTGGAGATCTTGCCGGCAGGCGCGAAGTACGTGGTGACGGTTACCAACCCGCGTGGTTTTGTTCCCACCACTCCTGGGGCTGGCAGTGACCGGGCCAAGGACTCCTCTACTGGTAGCGAGACTGCGGTCGTGTTGCCTAATGATGGGGACAAGGACCTGAGTTTGGACTTTGGTTTTGTTAAGGCCAAGGTGAGTGTGGGTGACTACGTCTGGTTCGACGCGAACAAGGACGGCCTGCAAGACGATGACGAAAAGGGCATCAAGGACGTGGTTTTGACCATCTCGCGTACGGACGGCAAGCCCGTTAAGGACGCTGATGGCAACCCGGTTACCACCACCACTACCGACGCTAGCGGCATGTACCTGTTTAAGGACTTGGAGATGCTGCCAGCGGGTGAGAAGTACGTGGTTACTGTCACCGACCCGGCCGGCTACGTACCCACCAAGGCCGAGCAGGGCAGCGACCGGGCCAAGGACTCCTCTACTGGTAGTGCTACCGCCCAGGAACTGACCAGTGACGGGGCTAAGGACCTCACCCTTGACTTTGGTTTCTTCTTCCCCGAGGTCAGCGTGGGTGACTACGTCTGGTACGACGTCAACAAGGACGGCCTGCAAGACGCCACTGATGTGCCACTCAAGGACGTCACCCTGACCATCTCTCGTAGCGACGGTAAGCCGGTCAACAACGCTGACCACACCGCCCGCACCGAGCTGACCATCACCACCGACGAGCACGGCAAGTACGCCTTTACTGGTCTGGAAGTCCTCACCGGTGAGGTGAAGTACATCGTTACCGTTACCGCCCCCTTCGGTTACGTGCCGACCAAGGCCGGCATGAACAACGGCGCTGGTAGTGATGACTCTTCTACCCAGACCTCGGCCAGCGTGGCAGACCTGTCCACCGACGGGGCCAACGACCCCACCTTGGACTTTGGTTTCATCAAGGCCAAGGTGTCCGTGGGTGACTACGTCTGGTTCGACAAGAACAAGGACGGCCTCCAAGACACCGGCGAGCCCGGTATCAAGGACGTCACCCTGACCCTGACCGGCCCGGACGGTAAGAGCGTCACCGACGTTAACGGCAACCCCGTTGGCCCGGTCAAGACCGACGAGCACGGCAAGTACCTCTTTGAGAACCTGCCCGTGCTACCCCAGGGTGAGTCCTACACCGTCACGGTCAGCGACCCGGCCGGCTACCTGCCCACCAAGGCCGGTACCAACAACGGCCAGGGAGCCAACGACTCTTCCACCACGACCTCGGTCAGCCTGGCAGACCTGTCCACCGACAGCGCTAGCGACCTGACCTTGGACTTTGGCTACTACAAGCCCTCAGTTACCGTGGGTGACTACGTCTTTGAAGACCTCAACGACAACGGAATCCAGGACAACACCGACAAGCCCATCGCTGGTGTGACCCTGAAGATCACCGGACCCGACGGCAAGGACGTCACCGACGTCAACGGCAACCCCGTTGGCCCGGTCAAGACCGACGAGAACGGCAAGTACCTTTTCGACAACCTGCCCGTTCTGAAGGACAACCAGTCCTACACCGTCACCATCACCCCGCCCGCGGGCTACCAGCCGGCCAAGACCGGCCAGGGCACCCGGGAAACCGACTCCTCTACCGACAAGGCCACCACCATCGGCCTGACCAAGGACGGAGACAAGGACCTCTCCCTGGACTTCGGCTTCAAAAAGCCCACCACCAAGGGCGGCAAGGGAGGCAAGCTGGCCAAAACCGGTAGCAACGCCCTCACCCTAGCCCCCTACGCCCTAACCCTGCTGGCAGCCGGAGGCACACTCCTCCTCCTACGCCGCAAGAAGAACTAGCCCACAACGCTAGAACCAGGAGACCAAACCCCTAAAACAGGCAAACTCTCCTAAACCCCCAGGGCCCGGACTGGACCACCAACAAACGGACCAGCCCGGGCCCTGGCATTTGCAAATGCTTTTCAATAGCGAGGAGCATCGCACCCGCGCCGTCACACATTCGCATATTCGCAAGTTTGCACTCTTTGGCGACTTCTACAACCGCCACCCCTCACACCTGTGCGAAGGGGGCAAAACTGGCGGAATACCGGGCCAAATCGGACGCCGCAACGCAGACAACAAGTTCACTAAACAACTAAATCGCCCCCTTGTGGCTTGCGAGCCCATACTGCTAGCTCGAAACTCGAACTGAATAGGTCTAGTCAATATAGAGTGATCGCTAAGCGGCCTCTCTCAGCCTTCCAAGTTGGCAGCCCACGTGGTCTGCCTACGTCCTTACTCGGAATCGAGGCACCATGCATAGTTCAACGAGGAATCGAGCAGTATCGTTCGCCACCGCGCTAAGCCTTTTGCTGGCAGCTATCGCGGTGGTGCTGTCAATCTCTCCCGGCGCGTCAGCGACCACCAACACGGACATCGTCGTCCACAGCGTGAAGGTGCAGCGCTACGTCGGCGCTGGAGCACCGCCCACCTGCGATGACCGGCCGGTCACGCACGGCGCTCGCGTCTGCATCACCTGGAAGTGGGACGCCTCTCAGGCCAACCCCAAGGCCGGGGATAGCTTCTACCTGGGCCTGCCGCAGAACTTCACGCTCAACGACGTAGCCCCCTACGACCTTGAGACCCCGATCGTGAACGTGCAGTCCGGCGAGACCACGATGCAGAAGATCGGCAGCTGCGTGCTACGCCAGCAGACCAACCAGGCTCCGGCCCGCGTCACCTGTACTTTTGACGAGGGGCTTACCCACGCCCAGGAGCTCGGCAACGAGCACCTCACCGGCGACGGCTGGATCGCAGCTCGCGTACACCACGTAGATGACTCCGTCTCCGGCAATTTCGACCTCAACGGCAAGGTCGAGAGCGAGAACTACCCGGGCGGCAATCCAATCCCCGCCCCCAGCCCGGGCACTTACTGGGAGCGCCCCATCGATAAGGGTTCCGATGGCGTTCGCCACGACACTAAGCGCATCTGGTGGCACATTCGCTTCAACTCCAACGTGCTTGCCCGCCGCCTCAACGGCTCCATCCCCAACCCGCTCCTCATTAGCGACATCACTAGCGCGGGCCACAAGTTCCAGACCGACAGCCCTCTGACCATCCGCGTGCTGAACTCTCAGAGCCAGCCGTCTCCGGGCAAGACGATCCGAGTTGGTACCACCGACCCGAACCGCGCCCCGATCATCAACGCCGAGGGCCGCACCACCTTCTCCATCGAGCGGACGTTCTCTGAGGGCGACAGCAAGATGTCCCTGGCTATCCGCCCGAACGACGGAGCGGACTGGGAGCCCAACACCAACTACATGATCTCCTACGCCACCCTGCCAAAGACGGACAGCGGCGTGGCCGACCCCGGCATCATCTACTCCAACAAGGTCGAGATTGTCGGACTGGGCGAGACGATCACCAACAACCAGAACTACGTGGCCGCTGCGGGCGGTAGCGCCACGATGACCGCCGGCTACGGCTCGTTCTCCGTGGTCAAGCTAGTCGATGGCCCCGCCGCAAATCTGGTCGACCCCAACACCCGAGTGGTCGTCAACGTGAAGTGGACCCTGCCGGGCGGGAAGACCGCAGCCGACTACCCGGGCTGGACTGCCCCGCCCAGCAACCCGTTCCCGCTTACTCTGCCCATCGGCCAGATCACGAGCTACCTGCCCAACCCGCTGCCGTTCCCCGCGGACACCACGATTGAACTCAGCGAGGCTTCGGCAGCCCCCGGTGGACCCGCGATCATCTGGAGTAACCCCCGCTTCCAGATCGGCGCAAACAGCAATACCACCTCCACCGCTACGTTCGACATCGCGGGCGGAAACGTCACTCCCGTTCAGCTCACGAACGCCGCCAGCTTCAAGCAGGTGCGTGTGGGTGACTACGTGTGGTTCGACGCGAACAAGGACGGCCTGCAGGACAACACCGACGTCCCGCTGGGCAGAGCGTCACCCTGACCCTGATCCCGCGTTCAGACAACCGCCACGGTCAAGACAGCGCAGACGGCTCGGCCTACCCGAACACCTCCACGCAGACCAACGCCAGCGGCGCCTACAGCTTCGACAACCTGGAGGTGCTGCCTGCACGCGTGACCCACTACGTCGTCACCGTCACTAATCCTTCCGGCTACAAGCCGACCAAGGCCAACGTCGGCACCAACCCGGCTCTCGACTCCTCTACCGGTAGCGCCGAGTCCGGCGACCTAGTCAACGACGGGGATGCAGACCTGACGTTGGACTTTGGTTTTGTGAAGACTGCGCCGGGTATTGATATTGAGAAGTACGACGGTGTTTGGGCTGGTGTTCAGTTCAATGGTGATAAGCCGGTGTTGAGTAATGGTCAGCCTGCGGTGTTGCCTGCTGGTGACCGTGATGGTGCTGACCAGGCTTTGGTGCTTTCTGGTTTGGAGGCCCAGCCGGTGAAGTTCACTGTGACTAACACTGGTGAGGACGCGTTGAAGAACGTGGTGGTCACCGACCGTACTAATGGTGGCCCGGCCCTGACCGACTTCAAGTGCCGCATCGACAACAAGGACGTGGCTGGGGTTAATGGTGTGGTCACTGCTCCGGCTGATTGGGTGTTTGCTGCCAAGGCCTCGTTTGAGTGCACCGGTACGCTGCCCAAGCTGGCCGAGGCTGACGCCACTGGCGCCTACCACACCAGCCACGCCAACACCGCCACGGTTGAGGCTGTCCCGGTTGCTGGTGGTGACAAGGTCACTGATAGCGATGAGTGGCACGCCAAGCGCGGCAAGGTGAGTGTGGGTGACTACGTCTGGTTCGACGCGAACAAGGACGGCCTGCAGGACAACTCTGATGTGCCGCTGAAGGACGTCACCCTGACCATCTCGCGCACCGACAACAAGCCGGCCAAGAAGATCGACGGCAGCGTGGTTACCACCACCAAGACCGACGCGGCCGGTAAGTACCTCTTCGCCGACCTGGAAATCCTCCCGGCAGGCGTGAAGTACAAGGTTGCTGTTACCACCCCGGATAACTACGAGCCCACCACTGCTGGTGCTGGTAGCGACCGCGCCAAGGACTCCTCCACTGGTAGCGAGACCGCGGTAGAGCTGCCCACTGATGGCGGCAAGGACCTGAGCCTGGACTTTGGTTTTGTTAAGAAGCCCACGGGTATCGACATCGAGAAGTACGACGGTGCCTGGAGCGGGGTGACCTTCGACCAGGACGGTAACGCCGAACTGGTTAACGGCCAGCCCAAGGTCCTGCCCGCTGGCGACCGCGACACCGAGGACGCGGCCCTGGTCCTTTCTGGCCTGGCTGCCCAGCCGGTGAAGTTCACCGTTACCAACACTGGTAAGGGCGAGCTGAACAACGTCAAGGTCACCGACCAGACTCTGGCCGGCCCGGCCCTGACCGATCTGAAGTGCCACATCAACGGCACCGACATTGCTGCTGTTAACGGCGTGGTCACTGCTCCGGCCGACTGGGTGTTCGCGCCCCAGGCCTCCTTTGACTGCACCGCTACCCTGCCGGCCATCACGGACGCTGCCAAGCACGCCAACAAGGCCACCGTTGAGGCCACCCCGGTTGCTGGTGGTGACAAGGTCAGCGACAACGACGACTGGCACGCCAAGCGCGGCAAGGTGAGTG